>JADGEH010000187.1 GCA_016744475.1 Thiotrichales bacterium
ATGATGAGTTTATGTTTAACATCGACCGCTATTTGTACATTGTAGCCCGCCATGGTGTGTCCGCGTTTGTTGAGCAAGCGGGCATCAGAATCTGTTTCTTAAAGCTGTTTTTCATCACTGTCGTCAAGTTTTTTTAGGCGTTCTTGACAGGTAGTTTGGCGTTCTTTTAAGCGTTCGAGTTTTTCCGATAATGGCTTGTCTTCATGTGAAGGCAAATCAGTGTCTGATGGGTCACTGTGTTCAAGTTCCGCAAGATAGTGGTCTATGGCTTTTTCGAGTTTTACCGCTTCTTTTTCCAATGGTTCGCGTCTAAAAATACGGCCTTTGCTGGCATGACCGTGCATCAATGTGCCCTCCATTGAGGCTTCTTCCGCACCAAAGAGCTTCATTTCTTGACACATTTGGACAACATTTCGGTTCACCGCTTTGATAGCCTTTAGAGGGTCTTTACGGAAATAGACCATGCTGGCATGACTGGGCTTGGAGCACTGTCACAGCCTCATTCATTCCACGTTGAATCGCGCCTCTCGGGCTCAACGGCGGCTAGAGCGAACACGGTTCATATCACCCTATCAATAGCTCCTCAGCAGCATTGAGGGCGGATAGGCGGGTTGACCATCACCTCGCTTGTTGTCCGTTTCGGTGTGGCTAAAACCCAGGGCTGCCATATCCAAAGATTCAACAGACGTATCAATGGCTCGCACCACATTCGTTGCTGACACCTATTCATCTAGGCTTGGCGGTAAAAAGGTAGTTTGTTGGCGATTAAACCCCACTGTGTAGCGGCGCGATGTCATAGGCTTTGTTTACTTTCGGCAAAATATTATGATGGGCATATAGGATAACTCGAAGGTGGTTCTTTTACAGCCTCTCGGCGCTTGGGAACTAGGCAAAAATGTTCCCCGCGCCTGTGGGGATGAACCGCCGTTTTTTAAGCGCCTGGTGTTGATGGATGTATGCCCCCCACGCCTCACTGCGATTCAGTGAAGGAGATTATGCCCCGTTGGAGCTTCACTCGACTCACGAACGTTCTTGAAAGTAAGCGTATAAATTCATCACCTTCACCACATATTGTTGAGTTTCTCGGTAAGGTGGAATCTGACGACCATACTTTTTCACCGCATTTTCTCCCGCATTATAAGCCGCCAAGGCTAATTCCAAGGAGTTGAATTGCTTCAATAAATCCTTTAAATAATGTGCGCCCGCTTGAATATTCAAATGCGGATCATAACGATCTGTCACGCCATAACGTTGTGCAGTTCCAGGCATTAATTGCATCAATCCCACCGCGCCTTTCGGTGACACTGCGTTTGCGTTATAGGCAGATTCAGTCCGAATCACCGCATGTAACAAGGCGGGTTCTAAACCATAACGCTCAGCCATTTGCTCAATCAAAGGCGCATAGTGAGCAGATAAGTTATCTAAAGGTAAGGCAGGTTGTTCTGCTTGGCTGGGAAATTGTTGTGAATACACCAAGCGATAACGCCGATCTTGCGGCTTATCGGTTAAATGAATCACGCCGTCTGGATCGACATATTTATAAATACTCACATTCGATTGAAAACCCGAACGCTTTAAAGATTTTCGCGTGACTTGATAAGAAGCGCTTAATAAGGCTTTGCCACTTAAAGGTTTATTACTCAGATGTAAATCCCCGTTACTGTCTTGAAAACGGTAAATGGCCTCTTCACCAAAAGCCGTGATACTGCCACTTAGTAAAATCGCAAAAGAAATCAGTTGTGTGCCATGTCGCATAGCAAAACCCCATCAGATGTTATTCATGTAATACTTTAATTAGAGAATCTAATTAATTGTTAATATAGCGAAAGTAAAGTTTTTATTCTAGCCTCACGGTCTATTTTATCTGCGCTAAAAGAGTCAAACTTAATACCGAGTGCTTTGTCATATAAAGTGACGTTTGACAAAGCACTATAGTGAAATAATCTCAGTGATACGACTCAAGCCATCCGCTTTAAGCCCTTAAAAGACAACGCAAACGGCGCAAGAGGCGCAAAAGAACACCCGCGTTTTCAAACGATGTTGACCTCGTTCCCATGTGCTGCATCATGGCCATTCAGTGAAGCCCCAAAGGGGCGTCATCTCTATAGCCTAGGGCAACGCCCTAGGTTAAATGGATAGCAAAGGGGCTTAGCCCTGAAAGGGCGACATAAAACACCATGCTGCCTTTTATTGCGCCCTTTCAGGGCTAGGTGGGTATCATCGACCGAACCCAGGGCGCTGCCCTGGGCTATAGGGATGCCGCCCCGTTGGGGCTAAAAACCTTTTAACTCGTTCCCATGCGCCGCATGGGAATGCCGTCTTGACCGCGTTGCGGTCAGTACCGAGAAATATTAACTGAGTGGTACGACACATTTTTTTCTGGCACTCGATTTTTCGTTTCATATCAAATTTAAAATGTAGCCAGCATGGAAAAAACAAGGCTATTTTCATGCACTTCATGCTGTGTGCATCAGGTGCGTTAATTCCTTATTGACACGCTCAGGTATTCGCCTTATCTTAATACCATACTTTTTTACTCAGGAATTAAGGAGCGCCACATGAATATTGATGTGAATGGGACACCCATAGCCACTGACGAACAAGGCTATTTAATCAATTTGGATGAGTGGAGTCAGGAATTAGCCACCGCATTAGCCCAAAAAGACGCACTCGATTTAACCGATTCTCATTGGGAAGTGATTAATATGATGCGGGGTTTTTATCAAGAAAATGGCACAGCCCCCGCTATGCGAGCATTGATCAAATTGGCTAAAAAAGAATTGGGTAAAGACAAAGGTGACAGCAAATACCTGTACCATTTGTTTCCTTATGGGCCGGCTAAACAAGGTTCACGTTATGCGGGTTTACCTAAACCCACAGGATGTGTGTAGCCTCCAACACTTCAGCGTCTATATGAGCACAAGAGCATCAGCTACACAGCCGCTTTTTTGCTCATCTTCCCCACCTCCTACGCTAAAAATTCTTCCGTGCCAAATCAATAAACCCCACCCCCAGCAGTAATAACACATACACCCCCGTTTGCAGCAACACGCCGAAAAGCTCATTCATACTACCGGGTTGATAAATCAGCCAAGCCGTATTGCTAAAGCGATCAAGGCTGGGCAGCAGGAGCGCTAATAGGTTTAAAAAACCTGAAATGCCTTGATCTAAACCGCTGCTACTAGGATTTAAGAGATGTTCGCCCAAGTTTAGAAAGCCTTGCATACTGCGGGCTAAGACATAAAAGCCCAGGCTTGCGGTGAGGGCTAAGGTCGTGTGGCGAAAACTGAGCGCACACAGCAGGCTGACGGTACTCATGATGAACAGTTCGCAGGCAAAGGTGATGCCCCACAACATAACGCTGTACCAAGCGTCGCTATACAGCAGTAATGCCAAGCAGCTCAGCCCCACGCAGAGCAAGGCCAGCCCACTGGCTCCCAAACATTTGCCTAATAAATAGCCTTGACGCGGAATCGGCAAAGCCAGCAGCAAAAAAAGGCTTTTGTCGTCAAATTCGCGTAGTACATGGGTAATCAACCAAACGCTGAGAAAATACACACTGAGCAAGCGAAGGCTGGCTGCCAGCAAGCTCAATTGCAATTCAGTCTGCTCAGTGATTGCCAGTAAGCCTACAAACATGGACAACCCCAGCAAGCCGCTAAATAGCAAAATAAATGAGCTAAAAAACCCTGTGCGCCACGCCACGAGCAGCACGTATCGGGCTTGAATAACAGTGGTATGCAACATGGTGTTTATCCTGATAGCAAAAGGTTCATAGAATGTTTGCACCATAATGGATGGCATAGCGAAAGAGGCGGCAAGGAGCCATATATGGGCTGATATTCTTGCTAAGCGGTCACACTGTTCGTGAGCAGAGTGAATTTGCACGCAAACTGCGCGAAACCTTCGTCCAATCAAGCCTCAGCTAGCCCCTATTTTTGGGCTATTAATGTCATTTTATTTCAGAATCCATATCAAAATAAGACACTCGGCTGTCACGCCCTGTTGTCGCACAGATACTGATATAGAGAACATAAGTCAGTTGTACGACAGACCTGACAGGTTTCCAAAACCTGTCAGGTCTTAACCACGATGCTCCAGTACAACTGAAATATTGTCCCTATAAAGCGCATGAGATGATTTGACAAAATGACTTTTCGCCATAAGCTTCTAGGTGAATATGCAGGGGTTTAGGAATATTGGGATTTAAGAAGGCGAAACACTATTTAGCAGTTTGCTGTTGTGTGACAAAAATATACAAACATCGCTTCTTCTTATCAACACCATCCAATACTCCAATATCCCCTGTCACTGAGTGGAGGTTTTTCCTCCGTGCCCAAACTCAACCTTTAAAGAGACAGTCTCATGTTAAATCGCGCCCAAATGATGGCTTTCACAGCCGTACTCTGTTTTAGTGTTCAACCGACGGCTGTACACGCTGAACGCTCCCCCGATATTTATCGAATCTTGCTCAGCACGGCGGCTAATTACCAGCCCGGACAAAAGCTTAAATCCGCCACGGTGGTGGAACTCAAAAAAGGCGAAAAACTACGCCTTAAAGCTCAAAAGACTCGAGAAAAATGCACTTTAAACGGGCCTTATAAAGGCAAGGTAAAGTGTCCCGATTTTATTAAAAACCTAAATCGCTTGGTGCCACAAACTCGCAATCAGGTGAAAAAAAAACCCTCTGATTTGTGGGCTTTAGATGTCAGCAGTTCTGGTGATTTTTGTTATGACCAAGATAAATCACTGACCCTATGGCGAACGGATGCTTCTCAAACCGAAACCGTGTTATTGCGAGACCGCGATAAATCAGCAGAAAGCACACTGCAATGGATGAAAGGACAGCATCGTTTAAGTTGGCCCGCAGAAGATGTCAGCATCCGCGATAATGGACGTTATCAACTGAAGCGAGAAGGCGACATTCATTATGCGACTTTGCATATTTTGCCCACTTCCCTCAACCGCCCTAGTGATAAATCAGTCTGGATGGCACAACAAGGCTGCACCAAACAAATTAATATGTTATTTGCGGCTGAAAGCCCCAGAACTTTATTTGATTAGACTTGTTGCGAGGGGTAGACATCGTAGCGAAAAGGTGTGGTTTTGAGGCGGTTTTTTCGGTTTTTTGAGGCAAATAACGGGTTATTTGTTGAGAAAAAGCGGAAAAACAGGCCAAAATCCACGCCTTTGCAGTCGATGAAGGTCCCTTGCAACAAGTCTATTAAAACCCCTGCGACACAGAAACATTAAAGAACACCGCCATCAGACGGTGTTCTTTTTTATAGCCATGTAGGGTTTGCACCGCGTGTTTTTTGCGGCGCGAGCGCGGAAGCTGCGTCACGAAACGCACCGCAGGCACGATGCTATAGCGAAATAATCTCAGTGGTACGACTCAAGCTATCCACTTTAAAAGGCCACGCAAAAGGCGCAAGAGGCGCAAAAAAACGCCAGTGTTTCCAAACGATGTTTAACTCGTTTTCCCATGAGTCGTATCACTGCCATTCAGTGAAGCCCCAAAATAGATAAAGTATATTATTTATAGGCTTGCGATAGAGCCAAACCCAAGACTGCCAGTCCTTGAAGGACTGACAGTCTTAACAACTGATATAATTTTTCTATATAACCTAGGGCAACGCCCCACTGCTATTAAGTTAAGCATTTTTAGCCCCAACGGGGCGTGATTGATACAGCCCAGGGCATCGCCCTGGGTGGTGGATATAGCGAATATCTAGCCCTGAAAGGGCGACATAAAATGATATTTCGCCCTTTCAGGGCTGAGTTTTTTCTCTCATATTCCAGGGGCGTTACCCCACTGCCATTCACTTAAGGAGTCAGCCGCTAAAAACACTGCTTTTTACGCCGTCTTAAAAAATCAGCTTCTTGACGCGGAGGGGCTTTTTTACGGGGTGGTTTTCGATGTGGTCTGTCAAACGTTGGGTTTTGTAAAAAGAGCTGTGTTAGACGTTGCATGACCTCATCAATATCAGCATCACTGTAAGTAGTCAATCATATATACCTTAACATTCAAATTAAAGAGGAAAAGTGGTTATGTTATTTGCAAACCCGTTAACAGAATTAGAATACATAACCTTAGATCAAATATATAAAAAACATCCTGTTTTTTCAGTAAGAAAAAGAGCTCATTTTATTCAATGAAGTGCCGAA
>JADGEH010000250.1 GCA_016744475.1 Thiotrichales bacterium
GGCTGTAAAAGAACTCCTTCCACAGGCGACATCAATGGGATTAAAAATCCTAGAATTCATGTTTTTTCGGCTATTTCAAGGCAAAAAAGGAGGTTTTCCTCCCTTTTATGCCACAATTCGCTGTTTTAGGTGACTTTTAAACGCCACTATCCCAACGATGTTCAAAACACGCTGAAAATGATAGGTCAGCATTTGTCAGTTCATTTCTGCCTGCACTTTCTCCAAACCGCGCATGAGGAAGTGCTGCCAACCCATGTTGACTTTCATCGTGCCAAACGGATGTTCAACCGTGGCAGCGCGTCGTCGCATGTGTTCACGTCCGTTTTGTTCCATGCGTGCGCGGTGGCGGTCTATCACGTCTTGGTGTTCCCAGCGGTAAAGCTGACGGTAGGGCGTTTTTTTGGGCAAACATTGTTGGCGCAGTGGGCATTGTTCACACTCGCTGGCTTTGGAGGCGTAACGACCGCGCTTTTGTCCTCGTTTGTTTTGTGTGCCTTGGCGCGAGAGCATTTTATCCGCAGGACATCGGTAGCTGTCTGTCGTTACGTCATAGGTCAATTCTGCGTGAGTAAAGCGTCCTTCTGCACGAATGGGGGCTGCTTTGTCAGCCAGTGGTACATAGGGCGTGATGCCTGCCTCTTCGCAATTTTTGATGTGTGCGTGGTTTTCATAGCCTTTGTCTGCATTGACGGTGAGCGTCTCAGCTTCCAGTATTTCTTTGGCTTTGAGTGCCATGGCCTCGAGTTGTTGGGTATCGTTGCCGTCTTGCACGACTTCATTGTGGATGATGAGTTTGTGCTTCACATCAACGGCCATTTGCACGTTATAGCCCGCGAGGGTTTGCCCACGTTTGTTGAGTAAACGCGCATCAGGGTCGGTTTCAGACACTGGCTGGGCTTCACCCTCTTCGAGTTTTTTTAGGCGTTCTTGACAGCGAGCTTGGCGTTCTTTTAATGGCGCAAGCTTTTCAGGCAATGGCTTGTTTTCATGCGCAGGTAACGCTGTTTCTGAGTGGTCATTTTGTTCAAGTTCTGAGAGGTAGTTTTCGATGGCTTTGTCGAGTTTTTGGGCTTCTTTTTCCAGTTTGTCATAGGTGAAAATGCTGCCCTTGCTGGCGTTGCCTTGCATGAGTGTACCGTCAATTGATGTTTCTTCTGCACCTAAAAGCCCCAGTTCTTTGCACAGTTTTACAAAGTCTTTGTTGGCCGCTTTAATCGCTTTGAGGTGGTTTTTGCGAAAAATGGCAATCGTGGCATGACTTGGCGTGAAACGCTCTAATCACCACATTAATTCGACATTCAGCCGTGCTTCACGCGCTAAGCGGCGGCTTGAACGTACACGGTGCATATAGCCGTACAAGTACAATTTAAGCAGCATTGACGGTGGATAGGCAGGCTGACCGTCGCCGCGCTCATTGCTGCTCTCTGTATTATCAAAACCTAGGGCTTTCATATCTAAGGTTTCAACATACGTATCAATCGCTCGCACCACGTTAGTCTCAGATACATATTCATCTAAGCTCGGTGGCAACAAACTCGTCTGCTGGCGATTAGCACCTAGTTTGTAAC
>JADGEH010000056.1 GCA_016744475.1 Thiotrichales bacterium
TCCGCTGGGTAAATGTAGTGCGACGATGCCGCAAAAGATCGAGCGTTTGGCTATCGGCAAATCACCGAATGTGTCGTCTTGATGGCGCAATTTGGACAGGGCGATAAACAGGTAATCGCCGCAACGTGTCATGCCTCGCGCAAAGCCTGGTAATAGATTGACTACTTCGCGTTGCCCTGTGGCGCGATCAATGTGTAATAACTCGCCCGTTGCGGAATTGAGCCAAGTAGGGTGCGCACCTTCTTTTCGGTGCGCACGCGAACGATGCTTCATACTCCCCCGCGTTCGCACCGCAAAAAACACGCGGTGCAAACCCTACAGCGCTAAATAAAGGAACACCTTGATAAACGGTGTCCCTTTTTTATGGCTGATATAACAAGCCTGGTAGGGTGGGCGAATTCCGTCCAATGAATATGTTATTGGCACTAAACTACCACGGAATTTGCCCACCATTCGATGCTCAACAACATCTGATGGTGGGCAAAATGCCGATAAACACCGTGCCAAAATCAAATATCACGGCGGCATTTCGCGCCACCCTACATGGCTTAGAATGCAAATATTTATTAAGGTATTAAAGGGGACGCTTCCCTTTTTTAGTGGATTGATTTCCTTCCAAAGTAAAGGATAACTGATGTCTATAGCAAAAATTCTTCCTCTGGTTGAGGCGCTACCGCACTCCGATAAATTTCAGCTAATGCAAGCCTTACTAACACAACTTGCACGAGAAGAAGGGCTTTCTTTACAAGTGCCAGCCACACCCAAAGTGAATCAAGGTCACCGTATGGCGGCGATTCTTCAACGCATGGCAGACAGGAATGCGTTGTCTCATATTGCTGATCCTGTTGCATGGCAAAGAGAAATCCGCAAAGATCGCTCCTTACCCGGCAGGGAATAAATGATGTTATTGGACAGCAATTCAATCATTTATTCGATTAAACCCGAGTTTACCAAATTACGCGCACTGATAGCCGAGCATAGCCCCGCCGTTTCAGCTATCAGTTACGTCGAAGTCCTTGGCTATCATCAATTAACCGAATCCGATGAACAGGATTTCATGGATTTTTTCGATACCGCACGGATTATTCCCGTTTCTCAAGCAGTATTGGAGCAAGCCGTAAAATTACGTCAAGAGCGTAAGATGTCGTTGGGAGATTCGATTATCGCGGCAACAGCGATAGTAGATGATTTGACTTTGATTACAGCAAATACGGCTGATTTTAAATGGATTCCAAACATAAAATTGCTAGACCCGCTTGCAAAAGAGTCAAACCCACAAGCCTAACGAATCGCTCCAGCCTGGTAGCCTGGTAGGGTGGGCGAATTCCGTCCAATGAATATGTTATTGGCACTAAACTACCACGGAATTTGCCCACCATTCGATGCTCAACAACATCTGATGGTGGGCAAAATGCCGATAAACACCGTGCCAAAATCAAATATCACGGCGGCATTTCGCGCCACCCTATGAGCATGAGCGTTGGGCAAAATTAGAAACCTGCATTTTCAGGAAAAAGGATATGACACAATTACTTGAACATGCATTTCAAGAGGCATCCAAGCTCCCTGATATGCAACAAAACATGATCGCAAGATGGCTGCTCGATGAGTTATTGGCAGAAAAAAAATGGAATTCCCTGTTTGCCGAATCCGAAAATTTTTTAGCTGACCTTGCGGATGAGGCTCTGAAAGAACATCGAGCAGGCAAAACAAAGCCTTTGGACTTGGATGCACTGTGATTTCCCACACGACAGCAAAGTTTTGGAAATTGTATTCGGTTTTGCCTACGGACATTCGGAAGCAGGCAAAAACTGCCTATTCCCAATTCAGCTCGCGTAGGTCGCATAAGCGGTAGCGTCATGCGACATTTGGGGATTTTATGATGGCGGATGACGGCGCAAAAAGACGCGCCTTATCCGCCCTACACGAGCTTTTGCCTTATATGGGAAACGATGATTACAGAGGGGGTGGTCACGAAGGGCGAGTTTTCTTGGTTCGGAACAAACGGTAAAGTGGCTTAGTAGCCTATCCTCTGCCTAACTTTGTGCCGCTGCCATTGGGCTTTTTTCCTTGTTCCCAGTTCCCACGGTCTCCGAGGGAATGCCGCTTAGGCGCTCTGCGCCTTCTGGGCTTACATGAATTTTCCAGTGAGTCGCTTCGCGCCACTTGATTACTCACTAAGATGTATTCGAGATTGCGGTTGCCGTAGTTTTGTAGGGTTTGCACCGCGTGTTTTTTGCGGTGCGAACGCGCGGGGGAGCATGAGGTTATTGAGTGAATGTAAACTCATAACCCGCCATTTCATCGCGCATCAGAGCGCATAATTCGGATATTTCAGGCAACATCAAACAACCTGTTTGTGGTACTCGCCCTTCTAAAATATGCCGTCCTGCCACACCCACGGAATAGCCTACGGCTCGCGTCATGGCGGAGAAACCGCCAGGAATACCTGCTACACGCAAACGACCTTCTTTATGCATCAAACTGCCATCGGGACGCTTTGCCGTGATTCTGACCAGAATTAAAGTCATATCGGATTCATGGGCTTGATACATCATTTTCTTAGATTGCAAAGCCAATAAATATTCAGCGCGTGTTCCTTGAGCAAGAGGTGCAGCAACACCTTCAAACAGGCCCAACCATTTTAAACGCTGCATGATGTCGTCATAGCTTTTGATGTTTAAATAACGAGCGATGTCTGTTTCAACCGTATCAGGATGGCCTGAAATCAATTCAGCCGTGATTTCACGGCAGGTTTTATGGGTGTAATCAAACTGGGATTTAGAATCTAATAAACCGAGTGTCAAATAAGCATTAATCGTATTGCAATAGCCAGGATGCCGCAGTAAACCACGAAAGAATGAAGTGTCGGGGGCTAGTTGATAAGGTTTGAAATAAGGCATGACGCTACGATGTCCGACGGATTCAAAAGTACCCCACACGGTATCTAACAATTTAAAATGTTGATATTGCTCTCCACCATGAAAAGATACCGTTTCTCCTTTTACAGTATAAGTGGATGTCGCTTGCAATGCTTCATACAAACGGGGTGGCGACCAAGAAAATTTATAACCCATTGGGTTATTATTATCGACATGATCAGGAATACCCGCACCCCATTGTTGAATCTTAATGACTGTAGCCTTCTCGGCTTTAATTTCATCCAATAACTGCATGGTGCATAAATGATCTAAACCGGGGTCTTCTCCGACTTCAGATAAAATCAAAATACCTTTATCTTGTGCTTGCGCTGATAATTGACGAATATTTTTTTCATCATAAGCGGTATAAATCATCGGTGTGGAGGTTCTAATACAAGATTGAGCTACAGGCAATAACACATGCTCTGGAATCATTGTGGCCACTAAATCTACTTTTTGAGTAATGGCATCAATGCTATGTGGATCATCAGCTGACCACATTTCAATTTGAACATGAGGATGACCGACCACTAGTTTTTCTGCTTGTGGGTAATCAATGGTCGCAATAATAATCTGGCAGGGGTATTTATGCGTGTAATAATCAATAATGGCAGGTGGCATCATGCCTGAACCAAAAATAGCAACAGTTTTCATAGTCGTTATTGTCCTTCCAATTTGGGCACGTCCTCATGCTCGATAAATTCTATTTTCTTTTCTTTCATGGTTTGTAATAAGCCCGTCATTAAAAAGCCATAATCGACTAAAATAGCACTTAATAGATTGGCATTTAAAAATACAGCCGTGGCAATATTAAATCCAGAAGGGGTCATGGTATAAAACAAGCCTCTGCGTAATTTTTGATTCAAATGCTCACTTAAATCAAATAAACGACTAAAGTTGACCAAAGTGCCATCCATAAAGATGACCTGAGAAACATCAGTGGCTACAGAGGAAGCACCGCGTAAAGAAATCGAGACATCCGCTTTACTCATGGCAATAGAATCATTTACGCCATCACCGACAAAACACACGGTTTTACCTTCTTGTTGTAAGCGTTCAACAATTTCAGCTTTGTTTTCAGGCAAAACATCTGAGTAATAATGATCAATGTCTAATAAACCCGCTAACTGCGCCGTGGCTTGTTGATGATCACCCGAAACAATATAAGTATCTCGCCCGCCCATGCGTTTAATGTCTTCAATAATTTGATGCACTTCAGGACGCAATGTAGCTTGTAATTCAAGCGCACCGATCACCGTTTCACCTTCTGCCATTAAAATAAAAGAACAGGCCGCTTCATGTGCAGCTTGCATATCGCTTTGAATGCGCTCAGATAAAATAATATCATTCGATTGCATAAAACGCTCACTCCCCACTTTGAGTGTTTTGCCTTCAAATGAAACCGTCACACCATAGCCAATATGATAATTAGAATCGGTGTTGACATCAGTGTTCAATTCTAATTCTTGTGCTTTATCAACAATGGCAACCGCAATGGGATGGTTTAATTTATGTTCTGCAATAGCGGCATATCTTAAAATATCGGCATTCGCATATTCGTTCTGGTAGCTGATGATGCGGCTGACTTCAAAACTGCCTTTAGTCAGTGTCCCTGTTTTATCAAATAAAATAGCGTCCACATCATGCAGTTTTTCTAAAGCACGACCATCTTTAATAAAAATGCCGTGTGCATATGCAAATCTTAAATGTGATAGCACTTCTAAAGACGCAATTAAGTCAATACTGGCAGAAAAGGTACTTCTAAAAATGACGGTAGCACCGCCAATGCCTAATAATGGAAAAGCTGCTACGCCCATGACCAAAAAAGGCACGGCGGCTTGTTCTGCCCATACTTCTGATTTAGATTGTACTTCTGTTTTAAATTCAATCGAGTCATTCAGAATTTTTCCAATATTAGAAATAATGGTTTCTGTCCCAGTTTTTTCCACTTGTGCTTGAATTTTACCTGCCAACAGTATGGTGGAAGCCAGTACCCTATCACCTTTGATTTTTTCTACAGGCTTAGATTCTCCGGTTAAAATGCTTTGATCAACAATACCATCACCATGAATCACTACACCATCAATTGGAATCACTTCCCCCGCATTAATCATAATCACGTCATTGATTTTGACTTCATCTACTGGAATTTCCAGTTCAATACCGTCTTTTAATAACCAAGCGACACGGGGTTTATTATCGAATAATTCAAAAATTTCTTGTTCTGCATGAGCACGGGTTTTAGATTGTATTTTTTTAGCAAAATAATACAAACACATGCCTAAACTCAACGCAAAATACTGTGCAGTGACAATACCGAGAAAAATACCAATGAAAATAATCAAATCATTGCTGATTTTGCGTTGATTAAATAATTTAGACAGACCGCCTATAAAGCGTGGAAAGCTCAAATAACCCAATACCCCCACCGCTACTAAACTCAACACAGGCATAGAAAACCAAGCCAGTCCTGACAGCAATACAGACAGGCCGCTTAATTTAAGGTAGCGGTCGGTTTTGCGTTCTAATTCTGAAGGTTCTTGAGCGATTAAAGCGGTGGTTTCTATATCCTGATTTTTCTTAGCAGTGACTTCAGGGGTGTCTTTTTCATCATCGGTTTCATCGGCTTCTTGTTTCTTCTTGGCAGCCAATCCTGCATAAATACTGAATAAAAGCCCTATTTCAAGCAACATGCATACATACCTTTTGGATTGCGAATAAAAACATAAGAAGGGGGTAGGCTCTGTTGACATTTGGATGCTGACGGCTGTTTGCCCCCTTTCTGTGCTGACGACGTTATTTTTTTCTACCCATGGAATGCATGGCTACGAAAAAAAAGCCTTGTCAGCTCAAAAAGGGCGCTAAAAATCCAAACAGCCCCAAATGCCAACAGAGCCTAAGGCAATAAGTCTAAAATATTGTAATGTTCAAAACCTTTTTTGTGAGCTGTATAAGCATGGGTTAATTTACCTTGAAAACAACTCACCCCTTTTTGTAAGGCTTCATTGTTTTTAATCGCGGAATAAATGCCTTCGTTTGCCATTAAAGAAATATAAGGAAAAGTAGCATCAGTGAGTTTTTCTGTAGAACTTTGTCCGGTTAAAGAGGGAATGTGATCAGTGTTGTAATGCACCACTCCATCAATTACTTCAATTGAGTCAAGCTGTTCTGAGGAGACGCAAGTTTCAATAAAGTCTTTATCACAAGCAGTGGCATCGCAGACAACAGAGTTTTTTACCATTTTTTGAATCATACTTCTATCAATTAAATAATCAAAAGTGTCTTTGGGTAGGTCTGCTCGCCGTACTGCACAGTTAATCACTATATCTAATCGATGCATGATTTTATGCAGTTCTAAGCGCGTGCTGTCAGGTGATTCTGTGTTAAAGGGGATAATCTGGAGATGAGGCGGAAGAGCAAAACCCATTGAAGTGATTTTGTTTTTAACGCGGTCTGGATGCTTATCAACAATGAAAATATTGATATTGTCGGTTAATGCCGATTTCAGCACTTGAGTACCAATGGTGCCTATTCCTATGATTAAAATCGTCGCACCAGGATTATTTAAGTTATCAAAGCGGGGGCATAAAATACCTTTATGTTTTGTACACAGTTCTTTTGCTCGCTGATAATATAAATATCCGGTAATTTTGCTCATGGGTTCTAACAATGGATAACGACCTTTGTTTTCCACCCATTCATAAGCAATGCCTAAAAAACCCGATTGTGTTAATGCTTGGATATGGTGCGGACTGATATTTTCATCAAAATGTAAATAGGTTAACAAGGTGTGTTGCTGGGTATAATCTTTAAATTCTGAGGCTAGAGGGCATTTTATTTTTAACAATAACTCGCATTCATTCAGCAGTGTTTGTTTAGATGCAATGATGGCTCCTGATGCCTGATAGAACTCATCGGTATAATTAGAATGAACGCCTGCTGAACTTTCTACATAAACTTCATGTTTTTGTAAGCTAAGTGTTTCAACTTGATGAGGAGTTAATGCTACTCGATTTTCATCGGGTTTTATTTCTTTGAGTACGCCAATTTTCACTGCGGCTCCTTTTTTATGTCATATTGAGTGTGTAAAATGACTAATTATGACATAAATAATCCCTATTAATCAGTGCATTTCATACATCTAAAGACACGATGAACGGATAAATCCCACATCATAAATAGGGGTAAATCGAGCCTCATGTAAACTAATTCATAGATGAAATCAACCCCCTTTATTCCCATTTCTGCAAGTTATTTTGTACTTTCTCAATCCAGCGCAAAATAGGTTCTTTTTGCAATTGAAATGCAATCATGCCAGCGGAGATCAAGCCGCCTAGCAGCATTAATACAATAGCTTTGCTTAAGGTGGCTTGTGGATAATATTGCACTCATTGTCCAACCACATTGAAGATTAAAAACAGCGTTCCTGCATAAAGAAAGGCTTTGATGCGTAGAGCAATGCCGAGTAAAACACCGCCTAAACTTAAACCCAAAGCCAGCAAAAACAAGGAGAAATCTGGGCGTAAGAACACATCCAAAGTAGCGCTGAGATAAATCGCGGACAGCGCGGGTACCCACACGTAAATGCCAAGCAAGAACGTTTGTTACAGCGTTGCCACGTTATCCCACGCGCTTTGAGTGGCTCAGAGGAGCCAAGCAATTTAGTTCTCCTTTGTAGTCAGTGCCATGCCGAGGCGCCTAATGTGGCTGATCCCGAATTCATGTGGGTTTGGTTGCGTGCGCATGCTGCCAGTTTTTATGGCAGAAAGCCCCTTGTTGAGTTTACTGAAAAATCAGAATATCTGATGCCTAAACTGACTGCTGCAATTGGCCACTATCTCACTCAAACGAGCACACATTGGGGACAGGGAAAGCTCAATCCTGCAACGATTGCATGGCTTTTGTGTCAAGTAGAACAAGAATTAGAAAATAGCGCCTAACTTGGCGCTCCAATCCATCCTACGACTGGTAACAGCGTTGGTCTTTAAGAACTTACAGTGGATGGCTTGAGTCGTATCACTGATTAATGCTGACTATAAATGAGAGCACTCATGGGCCTAACCACGTCTGTGGATTGAGCGGCTCACCTTGTTTGCGTAATTCAAAATACAAAGCGGCTTGTTGTTGTCCGCCGCTGCTGCCCACACTGGCGATCACGTCGCCCGCTTGGACTAATTCTCCGACTTTTTTGTACACACTTTGATTGTGTCCATACAAACTCATGTAAGCACTGTCGTGTTCGATGATCAGCAATTGTCCAAAGTTACGAAACCAATCGGCGAACACCACGCGCCCCGTGGCGACTGCTCGTACTTTGGAACCCGTTTTTGCGCCAATCAGCAAACCCTGCCATTGCAATGAACCAATCCCTCGCGGTTCTCCAAATTGATGCAATAACTGACCGCGCAAAGGCCAAGGCAAATGCTTTTTCAATTGCACAAAAGCGATGTCATTCGTGTCCTGCGGCAAATCCAAGCTATCCACTTGTTGCAACCACTGACTTAAGCTGCGCTCGTCGGTTTGTAAGTCCTGTAAACGCTGGGTTTGATGTGTATAAGCTTGATTTAAGGTGCGTAGAATTTTACGACGTTCTTGATTGCTACTTTCTAGTTGTTTTTTTTGCTGTTTTTGTTCGCTGTGTAATTGACGGATAGTGGCGGTTTCTTGCTGGATGTCGATGTCGAGAATTTCTAAGCGTTCCAAGCTTGCACTAATGCTATCAATATGTTGCACCCGTGCGCGGTTAAAATAATCGTAATAAGTGAGGGTGCGTCCAACGGTGGCGGGGTCTTTTTGATGGAGTAAGATTTTTAAATAATCTTGCCGTCCCATGATGTATGCAGCACGAATTTGCTGAGCTAGGTTTTCACGCTGAGCGAGCAATAACGCCTCTTGCGTGCTGCGTTCACGGGTTAATCGTGTGTGGTGGCGCTGTTTGGCTTTGAGTTCAGCGTGTAAAGCTTCAAGCGTGGCGGCGAGTTTTCCAATTAATCGCTCTGCATCGCGTAATTGCTGATGTAAATGCCCGTACTGGCTACGGTTTTTCTCGATTTTTTGATGTAATTGTTGAATTGATTGGCGCACTTGTTCAAGTTGTTGCGGGGTTTTATCCGCTGCCCACACTAATCCAGGACAGCACAGGCACAACAGATAAACAAGGCATCGCTTCATAGCGGGTTTAGCGCCGCAAAATAACGGTTTCAATCACCAGTAGGAGCACTGATACCACATTAGCCACCAGCGCACCGCCCGACAGAGACACGATGCTCGCCATAGTTTCACTTTCCGTCCCCGTCATGGGTTGTCCTTGAATGTGTACGACCATAATCCACACGGTCGCGGCGGCAATTAATTGCAGATCAGCCACTAAACTCGTAGACAAGAGCACCGCGCCTACTTGAGAACGATCCCCAAATTTTAGAAAGGTGGCAAATAAGTTCACAATAATCGCGGCTGCTAGTTCATATTCGTGATGGTGTTGTGGATTGTCGAGGTCGCCAATAAAAAAACCGAAGTTTAAGGTTAAAGCCATCACTAGAAAAAAACCAAAAATGACTTTTTCTAAGTTCATTGTGTCAAGTCTCCTGCGAAAACAAGGTAAGGTGTAAGAAGAATATTCTTTTAAGTACAGTTTGTTATTTGAGATAACCTATCACGGTTTTCACCAACGCCCGTAACACTTCCGGTAAGTCCTCGGTGATACCGTCAAACACTTCTTTTTGTAAAAACAAAATCATCCCATCGGTGCGTGCTACGGCATCAGCCATACGCGGAGAATCATCAAATAAACCTAATTCTCCAAAAAAGTCATATTCACATAGAACGCTTAAAAGTTCTTCTCCACGTTGAATGCCAATATTGCCGGAGGCCACGATGTACATACCATCGGGTGCATCGCCCATAGAAAATAATTTTTCATCTTTAATCAGTTCTCGATCTTCACAGGTTTCTGCAATGGTCAGCAGCACTTCACCAGGGAGATCAGCAAATAATTTAACCCGCCGTAGCAGCATCACTTTTTCAGTAATATCCATGTTTTTTTCTTGAGTCTCTGAAGTGGAAAAATCTAAAATATGTGTCAGCCACACATCATTTAGGGCTTTTAATTGTTCAAGGGTGATTTTTTCATCTTGTATGATAGCTTTTTCTTCAAATACGGTAATCGCTTGACGTAATTCTTTATCTTTAGTTTGGCTTTCAAGGAACTCTAATGCTGTGGCATGACGTGAAGCGATTTCTGGTGAGGTTTTTTCATGTAATAAAGTGGGAATCACACCGCTGAGTTCCACTGATTGTGTGGTGACATCAAACCAATACAATAAGCGAGCTTCAGCCATGCGGCGACGTTGAATGATTTCGAGTCGCACGGATTCATGCAAGCTGTCTATTTGGCTGGCGGCTTTTAACACCCGCACCGTATTGGATTCATCCACCACACATTGCCGGGCTTGTGAGGCTAAAAAATTGCCATTGGGTTGACGTTTAGAACGCATCGCACAGGCTTTGGCGAGGAAAGTACGAGTTACCACACTACCATCTCGTGCCGCTTCGGCAATGGCTTGATCGGCTATCTCGCCACTGATGGCACTTAACACACGGACGGCGGCACGCGCGGTATTTTGTTGCGGCGCATGAGCAATGAGTTGGGCGATGTGAGGCACCACGGGTTCGCCCAATTGAATCAAGGTACGACTGGCATACAAGGACACCCGACCTTTGCCTAATTTACTCACTAAAGCGGGCACTAAATGCGTGTTTTTTTGATCCGCAATCGCCCACATGCTGGCAATGCTGACCACTTCACTACTGTCGTGGAGCAAAGCATCCAGCTCGGCTTCTAAATCCCCAGTACGCAAAGCGCTAATGGCGTAAGCCGCGCCGCGTCGCATGTAAGGATCAGCACTGGATACCATCGTTTTTAATGTGTTGGCGGCGATAATCAGGCTGTCTAAAGTGCCATAACGCATTAATACCACCACCGCACCCGCACGCGCTAAGGGTAGAGGGCTATCCAGCCAACGCGGAGCCAAGGGGGCCACTTCTTTGGGGGCTAATAGGCACAAAGTTTTGAGCAACCACCACAGCACTTTACCGTCTTCTTCGACTTCCAAGCGTTGCAGCAGCAAGGCGATGACTTTTGTATCCTGCAACTGGTACACGGCGCGAACAAAATCCACGCGAATATCAAAGTAGGGAGAATTGAGATGCGGATAAGCCACTTCAGGGACATGAGTGGCTTGGGATTTTTCTAGCAAGGTAAAGCTAAAACGCACCGTGTCCATTTCTTTGTCTTGGAAGGCCATCGAGGTGATGTCGAGAATATTGTCACGATTGCCTAGATTAGAATCATTGCTGAATTCATCAGCCTCTAAGCTTGATAGGCTAAAGCGTTTGATTCTTATCGCTTCTTCTAGTGTGTCTTGGTAATTTTTGGTGACTTTTGAAGCTGCCCACAGCCAAAACCCACAAGCGATCAGCATCAGCACCGCCACGGCTTGCAGCCCTAAGTCATCGACCCACAACCACAACAAAATAGCCCCTAAACCTGCGCCAACATAGCCCACTGCGGTGGTGAGAAATTTACCTTCGCGGCGAATTTGAGCGGGTAAAGGCTTCATGGCGATTTCTCGTCCGACCGAGAAAAAGCTAAAACGAAAAACGTTTTCACCAAGACGGATAAAAGCGGCCATCCAAAGATTGGGTAAAATCATTAAACCTAAGCTGGTGAATCCGCAAAAAACTGGAATGACCGACAATAAACCCGCAATGCCTACCCATTTCAGCAACATTTGTGTGCCCGCCACTTGAAACACCAGCATCAAAATATTCGATAGTCCGTAAAAAGGCCCCATGAATGAGCCAATCGCTGCTTGATCCGTATAGGCTTTGCTGAGTTCAGATTTCAGCGCGTAATCGGCAAAAGTATCGACGATCATCAACAAAAAAGTGCATAAGGCAATATAACGAAACAGCGGGTAATTAAAGGGGGATTGCCCTCTCGCATTGCGTCTAGCGGGGGTGGGCATAGGATGCAAAAAGAAGAAACAGATTGAGGCCGCGCAGATGACAAAGGCCAATAAATACAACGGGGCTTGGCTGTTGCTATTAGAAATAATGATGGGAATCGCTAATCCTGTCAGCAGGCCACCGAGATTGCCCGCGACATTAATCCAGATCATGAGGCGTTTAAACCGCCGCACATCAAAGGCATCCGCAATTGCATTCAGCGACACCACGATCAACATCACCGGAATAGCCGATAGCCACAAACTGAAAACAAAAGGAAACCAAGACCACTGCATCGCTAACAGCGCGTGTCCGAGCAGCACACTTAAACCGCCCAACATAAAAATAGCCGCGTTTATTTTTGCCGAGCCTTTAGACGCAAGAGGCGTGATAGATAGAGTAATGACGAGGATAACAACGGTTTGAGCTAAGAAAAAATGTGGGAGTAATTGAGTGGGATAATTGGATAACAGCAGCACATCAATATAAGTGCGACTGATAGTGATCCCTGACCACGCTGCGATATTCAGCAGGATAGCGATGACGATGGGAAATGCTGGCGCAGTTTGCATGGAGTATGAAATATCAAAGTCTCAAAGAGTGATAGGCGTATGGCAACTGCGCATTTTAATCGTATATGGAAGCCTTTGCACGCAATCCTCAAACAAACCAGCCATTCTCAATTTAAGACCATAATTTTAACATGGTTTTTTTATGCTTTATAATCATGATATTACATGGTTTGGTCAATAGACTGGTTGCAAGGGGTATTTATCGACTGCAAAGGCGTGGATTTTGGCCTGTTTTTCCGCTTTTTATCAAAAAATAGCCCGCTATTCGCCTCAAAAAATCGAAAAAACCGCCTCAAAACCACACCTTTTCGCTACGATACCCACCCCTCGCAACAAGTCTAATATTTTATTTTTTGCGCCCAATAAAGCCCGACTATTTCAGTACGATTAACTTGACGGCAAACAGCAGCAAAGCGGCTGTTTTTAGTCAAATAACCATTATGAATTAACGGTTATTTGAGGATCAGCTAAACAGCCTCCTTGCTAACATTTCAATCAATATATACATAAAAGCCTGATTATTAGGCATATAACAACCATTTCGACGCAGTGGTCTTAAATTGAGAATGGCTGCTTTGAACCGTACACGAATGCTGCAAAGCCACCACATATTAAATATGAAATTTCATTTGTCATATTTTTACGCATAACGCCCAAACTAAGCCGACACCCGCCCGCCGCCGACAAACTCAAAACAAAACCCAAAAAGCCCAGCGGCGGGTGGTCGGCCTTGAGCGACAAGTTATACTTAATTTGCCAGTTGGCTTGAAATCTCTATATCTTTTTTAAGAATAGAATTAATAGTCTCATTTAAGGAAAATTGCTTGCCTTTAGCACGTAATTTTTGAATAAAGAAATCTTTTACCTCTTTATCCAAATAAATTGGTATATCTAGTTCCTCTAAAGGTCTGCAAAACTTCCCCTGTTCGGCATTACTAAAGTCATATTCGTCTTTCATTTCGGACACCTCTGCTGATATGCCTGTTTTTCTTTTTTTGTGGCTTTCCTGGCGCTGATGATTCGCACAAACTCCGTACCTTCATCAGTTGTAAAAGTGTGTACAACAACAAGAATGATCTCATTTAACGATTAGCCTAACATTATCCATCTGTCTTCTTCATCAGAATGCTTATTGTCGTAACGGTTCAAAGCAAAGGGATCAGCAAAAACATAAGAGGCTTGCTCAAATGAAACATCATGTTTTTGTATGTTGAACGCTTCTTTTCCTGTATCCCATTCAAATTTCATAAGCAATTATTTTTTGTCATTTACAGACAATTTTCCTACGGGTATAACGTCGCTAATCAGCCGCGCGCGCCTTTGGCGCGTCGGCTGAATTAGCCTTGTTGTGCGCCTTTACCACCAAGGCTTTAATTAGTTTATCTAACCCTGTATCAAACGAATTTCGAAAATCTGCATATGCTATATTTTTAATCATACTTGGTATTTCTGAGTCGTCTATTTTTATGGGAAGAACGGCTTTCTCAAGCTCTATTGCTTTGGAAAGCTCCATCTCAGCCCATTTGCTTTTTACTGCATTATCAGATAGAACGATTACAAAATAGTCAGATTCACTCAGACCTTTTGCTATTTTATCAACAACATTGTCACCAACGTGTATTTCCATGTCATCCATCCAGACATGACTAGAAACCTTTCTGATTTCGCTGGCGATTTTTAGTGCAATAGCTTTATCTTCATGATGATATGAAATGAAAACGGAAGGAACGCTTTTCCTAGCAAACAATTTAGCTGGTATAGCAATGATTGCAGCCCCAATAATAGAGCCTATTGTTCCAAGCAGTAGACCTTGAACCACTTCAGAGTTGATAAATTCAATAAAGACAAAAAAGCTCAATGATGAAATTGAAGCTATTACGCCCATGAATGAAAGAGTTATTGCTATCTTGTCTGAGTTCGTTTTCATGGAACAATCCAACTTACGACAAATAAAAGTACGATTATTCCAAATACATTTGGCAATGAGATACCCCAAAATATATGCAACTTACCATCTTGTTCCCAGCCTAGCTTTCTAACAATAGTAGACACTGCCCAAATACCAAGAAAGACAGATAGCAATATCCATGGTATGGCATTTGCTTTGTCAATTATGTTCTGTGGAGCACCTTGTGCAAGTGATAGCTTTACAATAGATGAACTGCTGACCACGAAAATCAACAATGCTGTAATTGACAAGTCTATTCCAAAAGCCAAATCCTCTTTCTGAAATGAAACGTGCTGATCGTTTCTTGTCACAAATTTTAGAAACACAGAAAGAGCCACTGTGATTAGTGGTACGACAAATTGGATAAAGAATGGATCGCCAATAATCTTCATTTACACATTCTATCCCACACTACCTTTGCGCATAACTAAAAGTAGACCGCAAAACGTGGTCTAACACCATTCTAAAATTCCACCTGAATTTAATAAAATCTAAAAAATGCAGGCTCTTACTCACTATATTCCCATTTTTTCTAGCTAACAAACACCGCAAACGGTGGTACTAAACGGTATACGCCGCACTTTGCGGTATAACACAATAGACATTTAGATACCTGTTTGATTTTTATAAATATGCGAAAAACAAACACTGCAAAAGTTGCCAGCCATTCTCAATTTAAGACCATAATTTTAACATGGTTTTTTATGCTTTATAATCATGATATTACATTAGTTTGGTAAATAGACTTGTTGCAAGGGGTATTTATCGACTGCAAAGGCGTGGATGTTGGCCTGTTTTTCCGCTTTTTCTCGTTACACGCCCGCTATTCGCCTCAAAAAATCGAAAAAACCGCCTCAAAACCACACCTTTTCGCTACGATACCTATCCCTCGCAACAAGTCTAATATTTTATTTTTTGCGCCCAATAAAGCTCGACTATTTCAGTACGATGAACTTGACGGCAAACAGCGGCAAAGCTGTTGTTTTTAGTCAAATAACCATTATGAATTAACGGTTATTTGAGGATCAGCCAAACAACCTCCTTGCTGACATTTCAATCAATACATACATAAAAGCCTGATTATTAAGCATATAATAACCATTTCGACGCAGTGGTCTTAAATTGAGAATGGCTGCAAACAAACTATAGGTTTAAGCCATCAGCAAAGACAATAACAGGCTTAGACTTGAACGGCTTTTGCACAAAAATCAGCCCAAGTCTGTTGATATAAACCTTCCAATGCACGAGTAAAACGCTCAGCCTGCATGAGCGGAGAGGCTCGTAAACAGTCTCGCAAACCACCCCGTAACGCTTGTAAATGCTCAACATCTTCAGCCAATTCAACGGCTTTGTGTATAAAATCTTGTGGTGTTGTACACACCCATTCAGCCTTGCCCAGCGTGTGAAGAATACTCAAACCCATGCGCGAAGCATGGGTGGCTCCGTTTAAGCTCAGCACAGGCACCCCCATCCACAGCGCTTCGCAAGTGGTGGTCGCGCCATTATAAGGATACGTGTCCAGGGCTATATCCATGTCTTGATACAACTCAAAATGCGCTTGTTTGTCGGGTGTGCGGCCTTTAAATATCAGCCGCTCTGGGGCAATGCCATAGAGTGCAAAACGTTGATGAAATAGAGCATGTGAGGCGATGTCACTAAAGACTTTGCTTTTGAGTAATAAACGTGAAGTGGGCACCGCACGTAAAATAGCTGACCAATACTCAATGGTTTTATCGCTGAGTTTTGCCGCATTATTAAATGAACCAAAGGTGATAAAACCGTTGTTCACCGCAGGCAATGGCGCGACGGGCACCTGTTCAATCAGCGCTGGCGGCTGGTAGCAAAAATAGCTATCCGGCATATACAACAAGGACTCGCTGCTAAACTGTTGAGCGCTGGCAGGCGGTTCGGTGTGAACATCCACCACGCGATAATCAATGCAAGGTAGTCCTGAAGTGCCGGGATAACCCAAATATTCCATCTGTAGAGGGGCTGGCTTTTGAGTTAATAAGCTCAGCACGTTTTCGCTGGTATAACCCGACAAATCCACCAAAATATCAATCTGATCGCGGCGAATATGTTGCACACATTCCGCATCGATTTTATCGGCAAATTCCTGCCAATGATCAACTAATCCGCGTAGATAAACAGTCATATCATCGGTTTCAAAATGACGGTGATAACAAAACACCTCAAAGCGTTCGCTGTCATGCTGTGCCAACACCGCCTGCATAAAATAAGCGACGGAATGATCACGGAAATCATTGGATATATAGGCTAAACGTAAACGGCGCTGAGGGTTTTGACAGTGCTGTAGCTTGTGTTCTAGCGGATATTCTACCGCCGGATAATGGGCTTTCAGTGGCTGACACATGGCTAATAATGCTTCAGGATGCTCGACGACATAATGATTTAAATATAAATAACTTAGCCAACCCAAACGGTGCGTAGGGTTTATCTCCAAAACAGTGCGATAAATATCCAATGCACCGTGAATATCCGCTTGCTGCATTTTGATCGACACCAAGCCATCATAAGGAAGAATATAGTCTGCCTCTAAGGCGATGGCTTGCTGAAAATAATCTTCAGCCTCTTGTAAATGCGTGAATTTTTGACATAGCAGATTCCCTAAAGTACAAGCCACTTTGGCATCTGGTTTTAATGTCATAGCGGTTTTATAAGCCTGAATTGCATGAGCATAGTCTTCTTCGGCTTCCCACAACAAACCCAGATTGACATACACTTCAGCAAAATCAGGGCGCGCTTTTAAGGCTTTGTGATAATACTGGCGAGCCTGTTCAGGCTGCTTTTGCGCTTTATACCAACCTCCCATCGCATTGAGCGCATCCGCATTGTGCGGTTCTAGCCTTAAAGCTTTTTGCAGAGCGGTACGTGCCACATCAAACTGTTTTTGCGCCAAATAAACCGTGCCCAAGGTATACCAAGCTTTGGCATATTGCGGTGCCCACTTCACCGCTTTACGCAGCGCTTTAACCGCACCGCCCAAGTCATCTTGCTGTTTTAACACCACGCCTAAATTCAAATGCGCACTGGGTAATTTAGGGTTTAATTTTAAAGCACGCTGAAAATATCCCTGCGCTGCCGCTAAATCATTTTTCTGCAAAAACAAATTGCCCAAATTATTCGCATAATCCGCTTCTTTAGGCGCCAACTGCGAGGATTTCTGAATGCATTCAATGGCTTGCTCCACATCACCTTGCAAAACGCGGCACAGTCCCAGCATATTCAATGCTTCGGCATGAGTCGGATGGGTATGCAAAATGGAGCGATAAAGAGATTCAGCCTGCGCCCATTGGCTGTGCTGATAATAATGCAGCGCTTGCTGTAAAGCTTGAGACAAAGCGGGAGTGGTATTCATAAATGTGTGAAATAAATATCAAAACGTGTGTTTTTACTAGAAATAGAGGTATCCGGCGAGCGTTGGTTCAAACTCGGTGCGAGCTTAGGACGTTTAACCACCACTCTGCGCTGTGCACGCTGCAAAGCCAGTTCTAACAAAGCCGCGCTGTCCTCATCCTGATCTAAAAGCTGCTGTAACAAGCGCATTTCTTTTTTAACCAGAGCCGATTTTTTACGCTCAGGATACATGGGATCAAGATAAATCACATCGGGATAAGCCTCCGCTGCCAAACCTTGCAACCACACACCAGCGTCCACAGCCTGCAAATGCAAACGCGCCTGCACCCATTCACCGATGTCAGCATCCGCTTGTGCGCGAGACAAACCATCTTCCAACAGTGCCGCAATAATGCTCGAACGCTCCAACAACTGCACCTCACAGCCCAAATGCGCTAACACAAAAGCATCCCGCCCCAAACCAGCCGTCGCATCCACAATCTTAGGAGAATGCCCCGATTTTAACCCTGCGGCGCGGGCTAAAGGCTGTCCGCGCCCGCCGCCAAAACGTCGCCGATGGGCTTGAGTACCGTGGACAAAATCCACCTGTATCGCCGTCGCCGTGGGCAGATGATGCAAACTTAAACCTTGTGATGAGCACTGCAAGAGCCAATCAGTCGCCGTCTGATCGCTATCGAAACAGCAAGACAAGTCTAATTGTTGCGCCCATTGTCGGGCGGTGGGATACCAGCGGGCATCATCTGCGCCCACTTGTATATGAGTCTGTGTCAAGAATCATCCTTGGGTTGAATATCCAAGGGTTGCAAAATTAAAATTTCCACCCGCCGATTTTGCTGACGACCACTAGAAGTGGTGTTGTCGGCAATCGGATCAGCCTGTCCAAAGCCTTTCGCATCCAATCGTTGCGAGGCAATGCCGCGCTCAATAAAAGCGTGTTTCACATTCTCAGCGCGCTGTTTGGACAGCCCCAAATTATAATCTTCCTTCCCCATCACATCCGTATAGCCATCAATCGCAATCACATAATTTTTATTCTCATCCTGCTGCAAGGTCGCTATCAAGCCATCAATCGTCGCCAAACTCGCCGCCGTCAAGTCTGCTTGATCAAAATCGAAAAAGATCGATTCCATCGTAATCAGCAAACCACGATGCGTGGGTTTTTCAAGCACAGGAGAGGCATTCATCACGGGGAAAGAGCAAGCAGACAGTAGCCATAACAGGCTACTCAACATGAGATAAGGGGTTATGAAATGAGCTAAGTATCTATACATGCAGATAAGTTAGCAAAGAAAACCCTAATGATAAAGCCTTTGTCAGCCCGCCTAAAGTGTCCAATACGAGCCATTTGTTTAAGAACAAGATCAAGTGTCATTAAGGCGTTCGTTGTTCGCTTTGTTGTGGAGCCATTTAAACTAAAAAATCATTTTTAATTCAGCAGCTTGAAACACAGGGCAGTCTAAATGTCGCAGAATCTACAGTTAAAAGCGGCTTGCCATAAAATTGTCATACTTTTTCGCTACATTAGTCATCCTTTGCTCAAGGGCACATGAGTCCATCAACAGAAACTTAGGAGTTTTTATGAAAAAGTCTGTGATTTTAGCCGCAGCGCTATCTGCCGTATTCAGCGGTTCTGCTTTCGCTGAGTCCCGTGACTACATCAGTGTTGTCGGTTCTTCTACCGTTTATCCTTTTGCAACGGTTGTGGCTGAGCAATTTGGTAAAACCTCTAAATTCAAAACACCAAAAATTGAATCTACAGGTTCTGGTGGCGGCATGAAATTATTTTGTTCAGGTGTAGGCGTTGAACATCCTGATGTGACCAATGCTTCTCGTCGCATTAAAACCTCTGAATTTAAAAAATGCATGAAAAATGGTGTGAAGGACATCATTGAAGTCAAAATTGGTTATGACGGTATTGCTATAGCCAATTCTAAAAAAACTGGACAATTTGAATTGACTCGTAGAGATATTTTCTTAGCCCTCGCGAAAGACATTCCAGACCCTAAAAACAAAGCATTGAAACTCATCGAAAATCCTTATACCACTTGGAAAGAAGTGAACCCTTCATTGCCTGCCACTAAAATTGAAGTATTGGGTCCTCCTCCAACATCCGGTACTCGTGATGCTTTTGTTGAATTAGCCATGGAAGGCGGTTGTAAAACATTTCCCGCTATTAAAGCTGAGAAAAAAACCAATAAGAAAAACTACAAACGCATTTGTCACTCCATCCGTGAAGATGGCGCTTATGTAGAAGCGGGCGAAAACGATAATTTAATCGTGCAAAAACTGGATGCTAACCCTGATGCATTAGGTATTTTTGGTTATAGCTTCTTGGATCAAAACAGCGACAAAGTGCAAGGTTCCAAAATCGAAGGTGTAGCCCCTGAATTTGAGTCTATCGCTGACGGCAGCTACCCCGTGTCTCGTCCATTGTTTTTTTACGTTAAAAAAGCACACATCGGCACTATTCCTGGCATCCAAGAATATTTAACTGAATTCACCAGTGATAAAGCTTGGGGTGAAGACGGTTATTTAGCGGATAAAGGCATGATTCCTATGCCTACTGAAGAGCGTAAATTTTTTGCTGATGGTGTGAAGGCTCTCACACGTTTAGATATGTGATGAGCAGTATTAAGTTTTATATGTAAGCTATTATTTTAAAAGTTCTTTTGCCCCGATGGAGTGTTCCCTGATAGAAAACTGTGAGTTTGAAAACGACAAGAGATAGGACTCCGATAAACAGTCTGTTTAATTTATTTTAAAACTTTACTTCGGTTTCATAGGAAAGTTTTGGTAGCCTACCTCCTTGTTGAACAAGTATTACAGTATGTAATGCTGGTTTTTTTTCAAACTTTAAGAGGTTTCTCATGGACTTAAATAACATTTCCAGTATTGAGCAGGCTACCTATTGGGGGCGCAAAGAACTGTTTCGATTAGGTGTAGCCTTATTATTTATTGTCGGCATTATGTTTTATGCCTATACAGGGCTGCCTGTTCGCCCTGACAGCATCATGCTCATCATTGCCGCCATGA
The DNA here is from genome assembly GCA_016744475.1 of Thiotrichales bacterium. Lineage (GTDB taxonomy): Bacteria > Pseudomonadota > Gammaproteobacteria > Beggiatoales > Beggiatoaceae > BB31. Next base: position 20,859 of record JADGEH010000056.1, read on the forward strand.
TGGGTGGATATATGGCTCTCAATATTGGCGCAAACGATGTTGCCAATAATGTCGGCCCTGCCGTGGGTTCAAAGGCTTTAACTTTGGTGGGAGCCATTCTTATTGCCGCTATTTTTGAAGCTTCTGGCGCTTTGATCGCAGGTGGGGATGTGGTCAGTACGATTAAAAAAGGCATCATCGATCCGGCTTTAATCACTGATGTGAATACCTTTATCTGGTTAATGATGGCGGCTTTATTGGCGGGTGCTGTGTGGCTCAACATTGCTACCGTCATGGGCGCACCTGTTTCTACCACGCATTCTATTGTGGGTGGTGTTTTAGGAGCCGGGGTGGCTGCTGGCGGTTGGGGCATTGCTAATTGGGACAAAATGGGAGCCATTGCTGCCAGTTGGGTGATTTCTCCGATGCTGGGAGGACTCATTGCAGCACTATTTTTGTTTCTGATTAAACGCACGATCACATACAAAGAGGACATGCTCCAAGCCGCTAAGAAAATGGTGCCCCTATTGGTCTCATTAATGATTTGGGCTTTTTCGACTTATTTGATCTTAAAAGGTCTGAAAAGATTATGGAAAGTGGATTTCACCAGCGCTTTATTGATGGGGGCAGGGATCGCGGTAGCGTTGTTTTTCATCGTTAAACCTTTGATTGCAAAAGCCGCTAATAAATTGGAAAACAACAAACAATCAGTCAATGATTTATTCACTATACCGTTGATTTTTGCGGCTGCTTTGTTGAGTTTTGCGCATGGTGCCAATGATGTGGCCAATGCAGTCGGTCCTTTGGCAGCCATTAATGATGCGATTTTGCTCGGCAATGTATCGAGTAAAGCCAGTATTCCTTTGTGGGTGATGATGGTAGGGGCTGTGGGGATTGCTTTAGGTCTAGCTTTATATGGTCCAAAGTTGATTCGCACCGTAGGTTCTGAAATCACTGAACTGGATAAAATGCGTGCGTTTTGTATTGCAATGGCGGCGGCTATTACGGTCATTATTGCTTCACAACTCGGTTTGCCTGTGAGTTCTACGCACATTGCCGTGGGTGGTGTTTTTGGGGTGGGTTTTTTACGTGAATACCTGAAACGCTATTACGCCAAAGTCGTTGATGAGGTAATGACGCATCATGAAGGTGAAGATCACGAAAAGGTAGAAGCCTTTTTAAATAAATTTAAAGTGGCTTCACTTGAAAGTAAGCGTTTAATGTTGAAAGAACTTAAACAACGTACATCAAGCAATCCTTTTACTAAAAGCGAGCGTAAAAACCTACGACGTGTTTATCACGAAGAACTGGTGAAACGTTCGGCATTACTGAAAATTGCGACTGCTTGGGTGATTACAGTGCCTTTTTCAGCGTTATTGGCTGCCATGTTTTATTTCATGATTCGTGGCATTTCTCTTCCTTAGAGGCCAGAATTTTATAACTTGTTTTTCTCATTGAATGATGCCGCTTCCTCCTATCATGGCAAGTGGCATCTAGTATTGTATTGAGTTGAGGTCATTGTGATGTTGTTTTAGGTGTTGTTGATGACCTCAGCATCAATTCATGTGTACAAAGCTTGTGAAGTTATAGAGTTCTGGATGATTAAAACCGGGTTTTCAATGTTTATCACATTGTGACCCCTTCATCTATTTGAACTATAGACTATGCAAGCTACCTTTCTTCTTATTGTCCTACTCGCTTTAAGCGCCGTGGGTTACTACCTAGGGCACCATCGATCTCTGGCGGTGTCTGGTGGTCGTATTAGCCATCTCCACTCATTGCCCACCTACTATGGTTTTTATACCGTACTGTGGTGCGGCATCCCTGCTTTAGTGCTATTTGCCTTATGGATGGCGCTTCAAGGCACACTCATCACCCACCTGGTGATTTCCGGTTTGCCGGCTGATATACAAGCATTACCCTCCACTGAGCTGCACTTGTTTCTGAATAATATTCAAAACATGGTGAGCGGCAATATTGTCTCTGGTGACATCACAGAGACGATGAATAATGCGGCGGCACACTATAAAAGTTTGCACAGTATCAGCGGCTTATTGCTCACGGTGTTGATGTTAGTGCTGGCGATTGGCGGGATTCTCTGGGCGCGTAAAAACATCGTACCTGAGCGTCGAGCACGCAATATCGTAGAAAAAACCGTCACTGTGATGTTGGTGTTGTGTTCGACCGTGGCGATTTTCACCACCCTCGGCATCATTTTGTCGGTCTTATTTGAATCCATTCGTTTTTTCCAACAAGTACCTATCACCGACTTTATTTTTGGTGTGAACTGGAGTCCGCAAACCGCTATGCGTGAAGACCAAGTGGGCAGTTCAGGGGCTTTTGGAGCCATCCCACTCTTTGTCGGCACCATGCTGATCTCCATGATTGCGATGACCGTGGCAGTACCGATTGGTTTGATGGCAGCGATTTATTTATCTGAATATGCGTCTTCTACTGTGCGGGCTATCGCTAAGCCTTTATTAGAAATTTTGGCGGGTATTCCTACGGTGGTGTATGGCTTTTTTGCAGCACTCACAGTGGCTCCTTTTATTCGTGACTTAGGTGATAGCGTCGGTTTGCAGGTTGCTTCTGAAAGTGCTTTAGCCGCAGGCTTAGTCATGGGCATTATGATTATTCCTTTCGTGTCTTCCCTCTCTGATGATGTGATTAATGCGGTACCACAATCGTTACGTGACGGTGCTTATGGTCTGGGAGCGACTCGCTCAGAAACCATTCGTCAAGTCATTATTCCTGCGGCTTTACCGGGTATTGTCGGGGGCGTTTTGCTCGCGGTATCGCGTGCCATTGGTGAAACCATGATTGTGGTGATGGCAGCCGGTCTGGCTTCAAATTTAACCATGAACCCTCTTGAAGCCGTCACGACGGTGACTGTGCAAATTGTCACATTACTCACTGGCGACCAAGAATTTGATAGCGCCAAAACACTGGCGGCCTTTGCTTTAGGTTTAATGCTATTTACGGTCACTTTGGTTCTTAACATCATCGCTTTGAGCTTTGTACGTAAATACCGCGAACAGTATGAATAAGGAGTCACTCATGAATGACACGACACAAAAACGCAACACGATGGAGATCGTAAAAGCCAATCTAGCCAAGCGCTATGCGCGAGAACAACGTTTTCGCGCCTACGGTATTGCCGCTATCAGCCTGGGCATGATGTTTTTGCTGATGTTATTTATCAGCATTATTGGCAATGGTTATGGGGCTTTTATGCAGACCTACGTGAAGCTCGATATCGAGTTTACGGCAGATCGCATTGACCCTGAAGGGACACGCACAGAAGACGCTTTATCGGCGGGCAATTACGGCGGTTTGGTCAAAGACAGCTTGAAACGTATGTTTCCTAATGTGAAAAAACGCACACCTAAGAAACAACTCTATGGCCTTGCCAGCAGTGGTGCGGCCTATCAATTGCGCAAAATGGTGATGGACAATCCTGACTTGATCGGCACCACGCAGTCGATTTGGGTCACGGCGGATGATGACGTGGACATGTTGGTGAAAGGCCATATTGATCGCACATTGCCTGAAGCTGATCGTCGTATGAATGATTCTCAAATCAGTTGGATTGAACGCTTAGAGAAGGAAGGGCGGATTGAAAAACGTTTCAATATCACCTTCTTTACCGCAGGGGATTCTCGTGAACCTGAATTAGCGGGTATTTGGGGCGCGGCAGTCGGTTCTATTTATACGTTATTAGTCACTTTGGCCTTGTCCTTTCCCATTGGTGTGGCGACGGCGGTCTATTTAGAAGAGTTTGCCCCCTGTAATAAATGGACAGACATCATTGAAGTCAACATTAACAATCTTGCCGCAGTACCTTCCATTGTGTTTGGTTTACTCGGCTTGGCGGTGTTCATCAATTTCTTTGGTTTACCGCGTTCAGCCCCCGTTGTCGGTGGCTTAGTCCTGACATTAATGACGTTGCCAACGATTATTATTGCCAGTCGTGCCGCCTTAAAATCGGTTCCCCCTTCTATCCGTGAAGCAGCGCTGGGTGTGGGCGCTTCTAAAATGCAAACCATTACTCATCACGTCTTGCCATTGGCGATGCCCGGTATGTTGACTGGCACCATTATCGGTATGGCGCAAGCCTTGGGCGAAACAGCGCCCCTGCTGATGATTGGTATGGTGGCCTTTATTGTCGATATTCCAGGCGGTGCTTTTGATCCTTCTACTGTGCTGCCTGTGCAAATTTACTTATGGGCCGACAGCCCAGAACGTGCTTTTGTAGAGAAAACCTCCGCCGCGATTATGGTGCTGCTGGGCTTTTTAATCATGATGAATGCCATTGCTGTCATTTTGCGTAAACGCTTTGAGCGTCGCTGGTAACTGTTTCATGAGTGATGCAAAGGTGTTTGACTTCAAGCAACACCTTTGCAGCGCAGGATAAAAAATCTCTCAATTTTTTGATTTTTGGATACAGGCCAAAAATGATACGAGGTGAAGATAATGGACAATGTAGCAACCGCAGAACACACAGATTTTGAAGAAAATACCATCGCTCACACCAGTGATATGGGTCACAGCACCGCCACAGTATCCCGCGATGTGCGCAAAACAGTGGGTGACATTGAAGCCGAAAATCCACGCATGATATGTCGTGGTGTGAATGTGCATTACGGTGACAAACACGCGATTAAAGACGTGTCTGTTGATTTAGGCAAAAATGAAGTGTTAGCCATGATCGGGCCTTCAGGGTGCGGTAAATCCACCTTTTTGCGTTGTCTCAATCGCATGAATGACACCATTGATGATTGTCACGTCACAGGTTCAATCAGCATTGATGAGCAAGATATTTATGATAAAAGCATGGATGTCGTACCTTTACGGGCACAAGTCGGCATGGTCTTTCAAAAGCCCAATCCTTTTCCCAAATCTATTTATGACAATATTGCTTACGGCCCACGCATTCATGGTTTAGTCGAAGATAAAGAGGAATTAGATCACCTGGTAGAAGGCAGTCTGAGAAAAGCCGGTTTGTGGGCAGAAGTCAGTGATCGCCTCGCTCAACCGGGTACGGGTTTATCGGGTGGACAACAACAACGTCTCTGTATTGCTCGCACCATCGCAGTGAGTCCTGAAGTGATTTTGATGGATGAACCGTGTTCTGCACTAGACCCGATTGCGACGGCTAAAGTAGAAGAACTGATTGATGAATTACGTGAAAATTACACGATTGCCATTGTGACGCATTCTATGCAACAAGCCGCCCGTGTGTCTCAACGCACGGCTTATTTTCATTTAGGGGACTTAATTGAAGTAGGTAGCACCGAACAAATTTTTAATATGCCACGTCATCAATTAACTGAAGACTACATCACTGGACGCTTCGGCTAACACCCCTCATTTTTGCCCTTGAACTGATTGAAAAGCCTCGTTTGTGTCACGTCAGTCAGTAGAAAAAAGGCTTTTTTTTGATCATTCTGTCTGAAATAGACTGTCCGAAAAAAGTGTGTCGTATCACTTAGTTCCTATCTCTATATGGCAACATTCGCTTCCCCTCCTTCAAGGAGGGGGAATAACATCCACTGCTTTCAATGCTAGTGGGCTTTAAGTGAGAATTAAAGTGTGTCGTACCACTTAGTTCATATCTCTATATCTCATCCAATAAAAATGATGTTATCGCCCATCAATAATGGCGATAACCGATTTTTGCCAACAAGATTTAACAGGAGGAATTCGTGGAAATGAATGAAGAACTAGAAGGTCATACTGTCAAAAAGTTTGACCAAGAGCTAGGCCAAATTCACATGTTGATCCTAGAAATGGGGGGACTCATTATTCATCAATTACAAAATGCCATGCAGGCATTAGAAGATAAAAATGTGCAATTGGCACACTCGGTGGCTGAAAAAGACCGTGAAGTGGACGATCTAGAAATTAAAACTGATGGAAAAATCATTTCTTTATTGGCCCGTCGTAATCCAGTCGCTCGTGATTTACGCGCAGTGATGGCCTTTTCCAAAATTCTTACCGATTTAGAACGAGGTGGTGATAATGCGGTAAAGGTCGCCAAAATCACCCTGCAAATTTATGATAATGGACATCAATTACCCGCTGATAGCATGATGCGCGACATTGATTACATGGGTTCATTAGCCATTCGTATGTTGCAAGAATCTTTAGAAACCTTTGATCGTATGGATGCCATGCGGGCTGAGGTGCTGGCGGCGGGTGAAAGTGAATTAGATTTGGAATTCCAAGATAGTATTCGTCGTCTGTCCACTTACATCATGGAAGATGCTCGCAATGTTGGGCATACCGTGCGTATCGTATTGTTGATGAAAGCATTGGAACGCATTGGTGATCATGCACGCAACATTGCAGAATATGTGATTTATATGCTGAAAGGTAAAGATATTAGACATCAACATCAAACGAAAGAAGAAGACGCAGAGCAACAATAATGTTTTTCAAGTCTTGGCTGAGTCGGTCAGCCGCTGGCTTGAAAGACTTAAGCTGCCCAATAATAGCAAGCATTGCCAATTCCCTACACATATGACCTAGATACTCTGCTATCGACTGGTTATCCTCCTACATCTACATTAGACTTGCCCGGGTTTAAAACACCGACTGCAAAACAGCGGGTATGGGTGGTTTTCCCCGTTCCTTTTCGTTACACGAATGACTATTCGCCTCAAATGAACGAAAAAAACCACTCAATCCCGCCGCTTTTCGCTACGACGTTTAAACCCGGACAAGTCTATTGATGTTTGGGTGCTTGTTTAATATTAATCTTGACCAAAAATATATGTTTTTAGTCTTGTGGAAATGCATTTTGTCTCTATATCTCTGCATCCCATCAAATCTGTTTATCAAACTTGTAGAGGTTTGTGTTACTCTGTAACATTATGTAACAATCTGTGCGATTTTTAATTTCATCAATCACTCAGTCTAACTATCAGTTTATCTAAGACTGCTTACAAAAACGTCGAGTACACATTGCCCTAAACCATGCCTGGAAAGACTCTTTTCCAGTTTTTCTGTTTTAAACAAAAAGTATGTCGGCTGTTTTGTGTAAGCTAAAAAATTTCAGGAGAATGACTGTGTCATTTAAATCATCTGCAAAAATTGGCGTTTATGTCGATGTTGCCAATGTCAACCGTAATGGTGGCTATGGTATGCATTATGACGTGTTACGAGAATTTGCTTGTCGTGATCGCGCTGAAGCATTGCGCTTAAATGCTTATGTAAGCTTTGATCCAGAACGTTCTCGCGACGACTTATCTTATCGTAAAGGCATTAATGGTTATTTTTCCGTATTACGTGAATATGGCTTTAAGGTCATTCAGAAAAATGTGAAATGGTATGAAGACGAGAAAGGCAATCGCTATGGTAAAGCTAACGCTGATCTCGATATGGCCGTCGATGCTTTATTACAATCGCAAACCTTAGACCGCGTGGTCATGGTCACTGGCGATGGTGATTTTATTCAGGTAGTGAGAGCCTTACAAAATTATGGTTGCCGCGTAGAAATTATTGGTTTTGATAATGTGTCTAGCGAACTTAAGCGTGAAGCTGATATGTTTGTATCGGGTTATTTAATTCCCAACTTATTGCCGATTCGCAAAGCTGATTCAGGGCCCGCTTGGGGAGAAATTGGTTCTACCGTGCGTGGCTATTGTTATCACTATGATGAAGACAAAGGCTTTGGCTTTATGCGTTATATGGATCACATCGGCTCAGGGCTTTGGATTACAGACTCACGTAATTCTGATTCGCCTTACAGTTCCGTGTTTTTCCACGGTTCTAATTTACCGCCTAATGTGAATCCTAATCTGTTACCCAGCCGCGATATGTTATTTGAGTTTCGCTTAGAAAAATCCAAAACCAATAAAGACCCTGTGGCTATGAATGTGCGTCAAGTATTGCCGCCCGCACGTCCTGAACCTTATGGACGACAAACCGTCAATATGGCAACAGACCCGGCTGTGCCTCCACATAGCAATACCCATACTTCATCTGACTAATCCGTGCTCAATGATATGGTGGCTTCTTACTTGAAAGCATCTATATGAACACAGGATAAAAAGTCCTGTATTCATCTAGGCTCTGTTGACATTTGGAGGCTGGCGGCTTTTTGCCCCAAATGTCAACAGAGCCTAGATGCTGAAGCGCCAGCTACAACCAATTACCAATGAGCAAAAACGGCCCCCAATACGCCGGATGACGATAATGCGTGCGTTTTAGTAAAGTGACCTGCGCCTGCTGCAAGGCTTTTGCTTTGGTCACGCCTGAAGTGCTCAACAAATTTTTATAAAAATCAGTCACCACCATCGAAGTTGCCTCATCATCCACAAACCACAATGTAGCCATCACACTGCTGGCTCCCGCCTTTACCGCCACTCCAGCTAAACCCAAGGCTGCCTTATCATCCCCCACGGCGGTTTTACAAGCACTTAAAGTGAGTAATTCCACGGGCTGTTGACGATATTGACTTAAGCCAATTAAGGCTTGCAAATCATTCATGTGCAACTTCTCTTCATACGTCAGCAAATAAGTATGTTCCGGGTCTGCATCAAATTCCCCGTGAGTCGCCATGTGAACCACGGCATAAGGTGTTTTTTCCAAATTATTCTTAAAGCTTTCTAGCGTATAGGTTTGATTTAACAACTGTTCCCCACCCGTAATTTGTTGAATAGAGGCTAATTCCTTGGGCACATTAGGCAATGCTGAATAACCTTGCACACCGTCTGATAAACCAATCAATAAAATATGGCTATCTTTCCAGTTAATCGGCTGAGGATGGGTTAAATTCAGTCCCGGCGTAGTGGCTACCGCAAATTGCTCAATTAAAAATGTCTGCCCATCATGCAAAGCTGAAAAAGGAATGGTACGCAGGCTGCCATCAGGCACAAACACCAACGTATCAACTTGGGCTTGTTGTAATGTGGGTAACAATGGACGAATCAGCCAGTCATACAAGCTCTGCGCTTCATACATAAAGCGAAAAGTCGAACGGGTTTGCAAACGTTGGCGGAATAAAGTCACGACATCACGTAATTGTGCAGCTGTGACCGCCACACGAAAAGGATGCAAAGTGTTACCAATACTCAATAACACCACCAATTCATCTTGCAAAGGAATGGGATATAACACGGCTGTGTGCGGGTCAATACTATCCAGAGAAGTCGCCTCTTGCTGTGCATTTTGTACACATTCATCATTAAAATAATTCTGCAATTCCGCGATTTTAACCCGCTCTACCGTATCTCTAGCTTGCCTCAGTAAAGACTGACGAATGCTCTCATTAGGCGCGTTATCCGCTTGTTTTAACAACAATGCTGCCAAACCGTAATACACCGGGCGCACCGCTTCATCAAAGCTTGGCGGAATCGAACGATAGCCCACATCCAAACGCTGTTGCACCGAACTCAAGGTTTTTCCGGCGGCTTGATAAGCTGAAATAGCTGCCAAAGTATTATTTTCCGCCTTGAATAAACGCCCTGCTTGCCATTGCCAACGATATAACACCTCTGGATACGCACCTTGAAGAGCGTGAAAAATAGCTTGCCGGGTGAAGTGATGGGCTTCTTTTAAACGTTGATCACGCTCATACATCTGCCCCAAATAACCATAAGCCAAAGACACCGTGCGATGGTTTTGAATCGGAAGTGCTGTTTGTGCCGCCTGTTGTAAAGCCATGACCGTCTGCTGGCGTGCTTGTGCTTGCTGCGCTGTGGACAAAGCGGGTTGGCGCGACAATTGTTGCGCCGCCAATCCAGTGGATAAATAGGCCGCTGCGGTGTGTTGTCTAGGTGGTAACTGAGCTAAGTCTTTTAACACCTCAGCCAATAGTGCTTGAGCCGCTGCCCATTGCCCCTCTTCTTGTAATACATTCAATTGGTTAATCTGCGCTTTCAAGGCTAAATTTGGCTGTGTGTGTTGAGCTAATTGAGCCGCTTGCTGATAAGCCTGGCTAGCTTGTAAATAATTCGGCAACACCGCCAACACATTGCCCTGCGCATTCAAAGCCGCCGCCTGCAAATCCACCCTGGGAGGGGCTAACTCAGCTAATAAGGTTACCGCCTCATCCGCCATGTTTAGCGCTGCTTTCACATCGCCGATACTTAACCAAGCATCACTAAAGTGGGTTAAGACTTGTGCTCGACGTGCGGGAGCATTCAATGTCTCAGTGTTTTTCAAGGCTTGATCTAAAAGCTGAAAACTTAAACTCTGCCGCCCCAAAGTTTGATAAGCCGCAGCCAGTCGCACTTGCACATCGACTTGTTCAGCGGCTAAGGGATGTAGGCTTAACGCCTGCTCCCAAGCTTCTATAGCCGTTTCCCAGTGACCCTCTTGATAAGCTTGATCACCTTGTGTGACAAAATGTGTCGAATTCATTTGAGCCTGAACCGAGGATATTTGCACACTGAGTAACACACTACAAAAAATGAATAAGTACCTGTGTAACATGATAATTCCTTATAATATAAGGCTCTGTCAGCATGGGCGAGGAGGGATTTTTATAGCTCAGCTAAGCACAGAGTAAAGGCTAAAAGGGGATTGGTATTAAGTGATATGAGGCGGCTCAAAGTGATCCTATTTTTGTTTCACAAACATTGAGCGACGCTCTGCTTGAAACTATCAAAAGCCCATATAAATGTCCACTACACAGGGCTCTCATTAGCACGCAAACGGCGCAAGAAGCACAAAAGTGGGTTCTATAGAACCCATTTGATATCTATTATGTTAAAGTTCTGAAGTATGGATATTTCAGAAAAAGCCCCTAAAAGCAGACTGTATACGAGCAGTTTAACAG
>JADGEH010000188.1 GCA_016744475.1 Thiotrichales bacterium
TGCGGCGCATGGGAACGAGGTAAACATCGTTTGAAAACGCGGGTGTTCTTTTGCGCCTCTTGCGCCGTTTGCGTTGTCTTTTAAGGGCTTAAAGCGGATGGCTTGAGTCGTATAAATGATTCATGTTGTCTATATCCGCTGTTTTACAGTCGGTGTTTTAAGCCGGGACAAGTCTCCTATACGAAGATGGGAAATCAAAGGGCGGATTTGCAGCCGATTATCCCGTTTTCGTATAGGCTCTTAACCACAGCATCCTAGCTTCTCGCCACCGCATTGAGTGCTACGGGTATCGAACCCTTGCACAACATTCGCTCAAAATATTCACCTCTTCCAGCTTAAAAAGCCGTCTGATCAATAGAACAGGAGTCATCACAATGGACATGCAGCAAGCGTTACGCTCCGTGGTGGAGCATCATCATTTCAGCGAAACCGAGATGTTAGCCATCATGCAGCTCATCATGAGCGGACAAGCCACCGACGCACAAATCGGTGGCTTTTTAGTCGGCTTACGCATGAAAGGCGAAACCGTCGAAGAAATCACCGCCGCTGCTAAGGTGATGCGCGAACTCGCCACGCCTGTACCCGTGGATGGCTCGCAAGTGATTGATATTGTAGGCACAGGCGGCGATGGCTTAAGCACGTTTAATATCTCCACCACCTGTTGTTTTGTAGCGGCGGCGGCGGGTGCCAAAGTAGCTAAGCATGGCAACCGTTCCGTCTCTAGCCAATCCGGCAGTGCGGACGTGCTGGAAGCAGGCGGGGTGAATCTGAAGCTCACCCCGGAACATGTCGCGCAGTGTATCGAGTCCGTGGGCGTGGGTTTTATGTTTGCCCCGGCTCACCACAGCGCTATGAAACACGCCATCGGCCCGCGCAAGGAAATGAAGCTGCGCACGATTTTTAATCTGTTAGGGCCTTTGACCAATCCGGCTGGGGCTAAGCGCCAATTAATGGGCGTGTTTTCCAAACAATGGCTAGAACCTTTAGCCCAAGCTCTGCAACAGTTGGGCAGCGAACAAGTGATGATTGTGTGTGCTGACGATGGTATGGATGAAATCAGTTTAGCCGTGCCTACGCATGTGGCTGAATTAAAAAATGGACAGATCACGACCTACACCATTAAACCCGAAGATTTTGGTATCAGCACTCAAGCGTTGGATGGCATCGTGGTGAATAATGCGGCTGAAAGCCTGGAAATGATGTGCGGCGTTTTGCAGGATAAACCAGGAGCGGCACGCGATATTGTGGTGCTCAATGCGGGGGCTGCGATTTATACCGCTGGCTTGTGCGAGAGCTTAGCCGAAGGCGTGGCTAAAGCCGATGAAGTATTGCGCAGCGGTGAGCCATCGCACAAAATGGCTTCATTAGTGCAGTTGAGTAATCAACTATAACGAAATGATCTCAGTGGTAAGACTCAAGCTATCCGCTTTAAAAGACAACGCAAACGGCGCAAGAGGCGCAAAGAACGCCAGCGTTTCCAAACGATGTTTAACTCGTTTCCATGCGCTGCATCACTGCCATTCAGTGAAGCCCCAAAGGGGCATCATCAAACGCCATGCCGCCTTTTATTGCGCCCTTTCAGGGCTGGGTGGGTATCATCGACCGAACCCAGGGCGTTGCCCTGGGCTATAGGGATGCCGCCCCGTTGGGGCTAAAAACCCTTTTAACTCGTTCCCATGCGCCGAGGCTGTAAAAGAACTCCAAAAATGGGTGATTTTTTCTTCGTAAGCTATTGATTTTACGTTGTCGAAAGTCCCAAAAACGAGGTTCTTTTACAGCCTCGCCGCATGGGAATGCCGTCTTGACCGCGTTGCGGTCAGTGCCGATAGAAATAATATTTCAGTTGCACTGGAGTATCGTGATTAAGAGCCTATACGAAGATGGAGAATCGAAGCGAGAATTCGCTATTTTTAGGCAGGTTTGCAGCCGATTATCCCGTTTTCGTATAGGCTCTAAGACCTAGCAGGTTTTTGAAACCTGCCAGGTTTATCGTGCAACTGATTATGCACTCTATATAAAAGTGGTTATCCGTGGATTCTAAACCCCGCCTTCATCTTGATTAATAAGGACTGTATCGTGAATAAATCCTTACTGTGGTATCCCTTCATTCTTCTTTTCCTGCATGGCTGTGGAGGTGGTGGAGACGGCAGCGGCAGCACTCAACCTGCTCCCGCCCCCGCGCCGCCCAGCTTTAATCTCAGCGGCACTTTGTTTGCGACCAGCAACACCTTGATGGACAGCGATATTAATGATGTCAATGCGCCTTATCGCAACAATGATGACCCGTCTAACCCTCAAGTGATCCCGAATCCTGTGATTTTAGGGGGCTATGTCAATGAAGTCATTGAAGGGAATACAGGTCAATCTTATCGAACGGGCGATATTGACGATTATTACGAAGTAGAACTGCTGGCAGGCCAACAAATCACCCTGCTCATCGCCAGCGAAAACTTAGACCAAAATGATATTGATTTAGGCTTGTTGGATTTGCAGCAGAATTTACTGGATGCTTCGGTCAGCGCAGGCAATACTGAAAGCCTAGATATTACTCAAGACGGGCGCTACCTCATACAGGTGCAAGCCTATATTGGCGCTTCCAATTATGTGCTGATGATTGGTCAAACACCGCGCCGTATCAGCGCTCAGCCCAACACCCCGCCTTTGCGCTTGAGTGATGATTTCGTGCCTGGAGAAGTCACGGTGCGTTTCAAACCCCGTCAAGGCTTAAGCCTGCAATCCGTTTCGCCATTATTGATGAACATGGGGCTACAACAAGTGGCTGGCGAACCTCAAAGGCGGATGTTGATGCGGGTGAACCATTCCCAGGCTTTCTCTGCACAGAGCCAAGCGCTACAAAACCGTCCCGCGCCCCGCTTCAAAACCCTGAAACAACAAAACAAATATGACACCTTAATGGCGGTCAAAGCCTTGCGCCGTGATCAACAAGTCGAAAGCGCCTCGCCTAATTATCGGATGCAAACCCTGCAAGCCCCCAATGATCGCCTGTATCCGCGCCAATGGCATTATCCGCTGATTAATTTACCGCAAGCTTGGGACATCACCACAGGCAGCAGCAATGTCATTGTAGCCGTCATCGATACGGGCATTATCAGCCAACACCCTGATCTCACCGGACGTTTGGTCGCGGGTTTTGATTTTGTGCGGGATACCGATTATTCCCTAGATGGCGATGGCATCGATAGCAACCCTGAAGACCCCGGCGATCAATCTCCTGGTGGCAGTAGTTTTCACGGCACCCATGTAGCGGGCACCGTGGCTGCCAACAGCAATAACGGGATTGGCGTTGCCGGTGTGAGTTGGCAAACGCGCATCATGCCTTTGCGGGTATTAGGACGTTCTGGGGTGGGAGATGATTACGGCATCGAACAAGCCATGCGCTTTGCCGCAGGCTTACCCAACGACAGCAACACCGTGCCTGCACAAAAAGCCGACATCATCAACTTAAGCCTAGGCGGGCCCGCGATCTCATCGGGTTTCCAACGCGCGGTGAGTGAAGTGCGTGCCGCAGGCGTGATCATCGTTGCCGCCGCTGGCAATGACGGCAATCGCACCATCAACTATCCCGCCGCATTGGATGGCGTATTATCCGTGGCAGCGGTGGATTCAAACAAAGAACGCGCCTCTTACTCCAATTTCAATGCGAGCGTCAGCTTAGCCGCACCGGGGGGTTCTGGCGATGATCTCAATGGTGATGGAGCGCCTGACACCGTGATCAGCGCCAGTGGCGAAGAAAGCTTTTTCAGCGGAGTGCAGGCTACTTACACAGGACTGATCGGCACCTCAATGGCGACTCCCCATGTGGCAGGCGTGCTGGCACTCATGAAAGCCGTGAATCCAACGCTATCCCCCGATGATGTTGACCAGCTCCTACGAGCGGGCAGCTTCACTGAAGACCTCGGCGACAGCGGCAAAGACAATGAATTTGGCTACGGTTTAATTGATGCACAAAAAGCCGTGCAAATCGCGCTCACTTCACAAGGCCGTCCATTACCGTCCATGCCCGCCCAACTGGGAGTCAATCCCAGCGTCATCAACCTAGGCACCGCGCTCAACACCGCCAACATTGAACTACGCAATAACGGCGGTGACAGCTTACAAATTCTGCGCATCGAAAATGACAACACCGATGCTTTGAGCTTACAAAACATGAATGTCAACGGTGATGGTTTGGGTTACTACCGCCTGAACTTACAACGCGCCAATCAAGCCTCCGGCAACTATCAAGCGAAGCTACGGTTTGTAAGTAATATCAACACGGTAGAGATAGCCGTCTTATGGCAAATGGGTTCTAGTTTCACTGGTAATGTGGGGACACAATACGTGCTATTAACCGATGCTTTCGGCGAAGTGGTGGCACAACAGCAAGTGCAAGTTGATCAAGGCCGTTATCCCTATAGCTTCATCAACATCCCCGCCGGGAACTACAGCATCATTAGCGGTTCAGACAATAACAACAATGATCTTGTCTGCGAAGCAGGCGAATCATGCGGGGCTTATCTCACCCTGGCTAGTCCACGCGACATCGCATTAGACAGCGATCTCAGCGGATTGGATTTTGATGTCAGCTTTGACACGCAATTTCTATCCTTCGGCGTGATGCGAGCACCATTAGTGAAAAAAATCCGCGAGTAAGCTTCTCTTGCTAGATTTAACTCGTTCCCATGCGCCGCATGGGAATGCCGTCTTGACCGCGTTGCGGTCAGTACCGATATAGCCAAAGTACATCATTTATAAGCTTGCAACCCAAGACTGCCAGTCCTTCAAGGACTGGCAGTCTTATATTCACAACGGTTTTCTCCGTTTTGTCACAGGAACCCACTCATGCTCTTTAACTGGTTTAACCAAGCCCCCTTATTAGAAGAAGAATCGACCCAATGGCTCTTAGACACCTTCAACTGGTGCTTAAACCAATTTGATAGTGAATTCTTCTACCAAAACAGCCTACTCGTCATCCCCTCAAACCGTCATTTTCCTGGACGGGTTGATTCTCATCACGGCATGGCAGAACTCATCTTTGAGCGCGTCAAACACTATGCTGGCATGACCCACTGGCCTTGCGACTTAGTGGCGGCAGGCAGTTGCGCCCTAGACATCCCCACGCAAATCTTTATTCCCGGTCATTTACGCGGCACCAAGGCCGTACCCGTCGCTCCAGAATGGCCGCGCTTGCCGATTCAATACGACCCACAACAAGTCAGCAACCCCGAAGCCCTGATCGCCACTTATGCCCATACCTTAGCGCATTATCTCGGCACCACCGCGCAACAAAAGCCCCCCGGTGACGCAGAACACTGGCCTTATGCCACTGAAGTCTTAGCGATTTTCATGGGTTTTGGATTGATGTTTGCCAACAGCGCGTTCAACTTTCAAGGCGGCTGTGGCAGTTGCCGCACCGTCGGGCGCACCGCTTATTTATCCGAACGCGAATCCACCTACACGTTAGCCATCTTCTGCGTATTAAAAAACATTCCGCCCAACACCGTCACCCGCCATCTGAAAAAACATTTACGCGGCTTTTTCAAACGGGCGATGAAAGAAGTGGCAGCCGATCCCATTGTGACATTGGCTCATATTTAATGCATCGCTATTGAATGCCCCAAGTACTCACCGGGCACCACAAAAAACAGCATTTGCTAAATATTTCGATCTCAATGTTTTTACTGTATTTCTTTCTCCAACAATAAAAAAAGCGGCTATGTTAAGCCGCTTTTTTTATTGTGGATGACGGCGCAAAAAAACGCGCCTTATCTACCTTATGGGTTTACGTAACATCAGTTATTTAATAATAAAAGCTTTACTCTCACCATACAGCCAATTATTAGTATCCATAGGGTCTGTTTTAGGCGACACTAAAACACCCCAGATTGAATAGTCGCCCGGTATAAGCTCAGGTAGAATAAATTCTAGGTTTTCATAGATTTTCATATATTCTATACTCTCTGTACTCTCTGTACTCTCTGTACTCTCTGTACTCTCTGTACTCTCTGTACTCTCTGTAC
>JADGEH010000057.1 GCA_016744475.1 Thiotrichales bacterium
AGGCTGTAAAAGAACTCCTAAAACGGGTGATTTTTCACCCGTAAGCTATTGATTTTACGTTGTCGAAAATCCCAAAAATGAGGTTCTTTTACAGCCTCGGCACTTGGGAATGCCTTCTTGACCGCGTTGCGGTCAGTCATTCACTTTTTCCAGTCAACTATCCTGTATGAACAGGAATCAAGACTTCCTGTTCTAGATAATGACGCGCATGGGAATAAATGTTTTCTTGTTCTCGCGCTCAAACGTGGGAATGTCTATCCAGCCACTCCAGCAGCCAGTAAAACAGCCATGCACCAAACCTCTTGAAAAGGAGGGAAAATCATGGGGCACAGCCGTTACAACATCTATGAATCCACCGCGCCGCATTTTTTAACCAGAGCTGTAGGGCGGATAAGCGATAGCGCCATCCGCCGAAAGCCTGAATGGCAGTGACGCTCCAGCGTTATCCCACCACCACCACCACCGCCGCCTCTTCTCGATAGCGCTCTAGAGATAAATCCTGCTGGCTGGCAAAGCCCATCAACCACGCTTCGCTTAAAGCATATTGCTCAGCCAGACTGGCCTGCAAAGTATTCAAAGTATCTTGAAATTGCGTGCGCCGTCCCAGGCTCTCCAAATGCTGCCAAAAACCTTCCGCAAAACGCATCGCTTCACCGCTGGTGGTGAATTGTTGACCGCCTTGTTTGAGTTCTTCGAGCAAATATTCGGCAGCTTGTTGAGCGTTAATATGGCTCCATACGCTACTGGGAACAGGTGTGTCACTTGTTCCTGCAGGTTTTGACGAAGCTTCATTATCCTCAAACCTTGACCCGCCAAAGTGTGCTTCAACAAATACCCCCATCGCCTGCGCTAACACATCGCGTAATCGCAGCGCATACGCCACACCGCTGCCGTCAAATAATTGCTGCAAATCATTCAGGTTTTTCGCTGCGAGCAACCAGTGTTGCGCTTCGCCGTCTTCGGGCTGCATCGCCCAAAACAATTGCGCGAGCGCACGAGTGGCGGGGGCGAAGCGCAGCAAGCCTGCGCTGTGGTGTAGTTTCAATAATTCGCCGAGAATTTTCGCCGCATCCACATCATGCACGCCGCGCTCGTAGCCTTCGTCGTAGCGGTCGGCGGCGAACTCGCGCACCACCTTCTGCAAACCATCGGCAATGTACGCCGAATTGACTTTTTGCCCCCATCCCGCATCATGCTGCGCGGCAAAAAATAGCTCGGCGGCAAGATATTCGGCGCGATACACGCCGGGCGTTTCAGACACCAAACTTTGTTCCCAATACGGCTGCAAGGCATTCAGTTGTTCGTCGTCGATGTCTTGGAAAAAATCGGTGCCGGTTAAGTGCATCGCCATGCGCACGCCATTGTTGGATTCACGCGGCAGCAGGGTTAAATCCAACTCTTGAGTGTTGACGCTGAAGCGGTGTTTGCCCAGCGCAATGACTGCACCGCCGTCGCTGAAAATCTCTTGACGGTCGCGCAGTTCGCGCCCCGCTTGGTCACGCGCTGATTTAAGCCGAGATTCCAAATCCCCTGCCCGCACCGCATCGCCGATGTCGTGCAATTGCGCGATGATGTCGCGGACTTTTTGCACCATCGCATCGGAGGCAAAATAGGCGTTTTGTTCGTCTAAGTTTTCAAAGCTGGACAGACGGCGGTTGATGCCTTGCAGAATGCGGGTGGCGGCGTTGTTGAGATTCAGGGCGCGGCGTTGGCGTTCTTCCAGCAGGCTTTGTTTACGGCCTTCAAAGCTGGAATAGACTTCTTCGCGTTTGTCGGTGATTTGGCTTAAAAATTCATCAAATTCGCTGAAACGGCTTTCAAGTTCTTCGAGTTGCACCAATAAGCGCGAGACTTGTTCATCGACTTTTTCGGGCGTGTCAGCCAGGTTCAAAGCACTGGTGACGCTTTGTGAAAACAGCTTAAATTGTGCGCCAAATTCCGACACGGCTTCGGAGGAACGCAAGGATTTACGTTTTAAGGAGAGTTCTGCTTTAGCGCGATTAAGCTTGGAATACACCTCGGCGATGTCTTCGAGGATGCGGGTGCGCGATGCGCTGTCGTCGATTTGCAGATCATTGAGCACTTCGGTGAGCAAATCCAAACCTTCACCCGTTTCGCGGAGTGCTGTTTCTAAGCTGTCGGCTTCCTGGGTTTTGTGTAAGGCTTCGATGCCCGCCAGATGCGTATCGAGTTGTGCGTGATACGGTGCAAACGCATCTTGTTCCAACATGTAATCAACGGTGGCTTGACTTAAATCATCAAAAGCTTCAACCGCTTGCTGTTCTAATTCTCCCAGCTTGTCCAAATCCATATAACGCTTTTCGCGCAGGCTGATGAGCTGCCCACGCTGCGTCCGAACTTGGGTTAAATGCTGCACATATTCGCCCAAACCCGTCCAACTAGAACGTTTTGCCAGCGATTCCAGCAACAAACCCTGCGCCTCCGCCGCCGTATTGAGCGACTCATTCGCCTGTTTGCGCAGGCTTTGTACCTTTTCAAACTCATCAATAATCAGCTCGGCGTTATCCAACACCGCCCGAAACACCACATGCAATTTCCCGATGTCTTCGTGATCCAACCAATGAAACGCATCCAACACGCGATTTGTCGCTGCGATCAATTGCTCATAAATCATCCGTGTCGGGCTTTGCTCATCGATCATGCGCTTCACGCTGTAGGCTTCCGCCAGCCCGCGCACCAGTTCTGCGTTGCCAATTTTGGCGATAAACGAGCCATCCGTGGGCGTTTGCGCGGCATATTCGTCACTTGTGTACGGCGTTTGCCAGATTTGCATGGGATGCACCTTGCTCGGCGTATCGTCGTCAGCGCGAAACACCGTCATGTAGCCATCATCAAACACCGAATAACCATGACAAATAATCGGGTTTTGCACTTCTTTGCGAATCAAGTTATATGACAACAAGGCAAACCGCCCTGACAGCGGCTCAAAAAAGCTGAACAACACATCCTCACCATTCGGCGAACGCTGCATTCCTTTGTAGCTCATCTCGGCTAAATGTGGCTCATCAAAAATCTTCGTTTCACCACTTTGCAAATAGTAACCACCCGGAAAAATGATGCCGTGATCTTCAGGCAACGACACGCAAGCGCGACCGATAGCATCAATGCGCGTGACTTTCTCAGTCAACGGATTAAACACCAAATAACGCCAATCGTTTTCCTTATACGGGCGGATTTTCAACAAAATCAGCTGGCCCACTTCAGCGTATTCAATCTGCGCATCTGCCAGCGATTGATTCGGATCATCGACAGGTTCCGCATAAATGCCCTGTCCTGTTTCCGTGTTGTCCTCAATTTTCACCGTCAGCGTGCCGCCGATGGTTTCAACAAACACTTTTTCTAAAATCGACACATGCGGATGAATGCCCGTAACATGCTGCTCGCGGGTGGTGCTCATCCATTTAAAATCGTGCGAATGCGGAAACACATTATCTTTCTCACCGCGATGATCCAGATAACTCACCTTTCCCTGCGCATCCAATGCCCAGCGAA
Source organism: Thiotrichales bacterium (assembly GCA_016744475.1). Classification (GTDB taxonomy): domain Bacteria; phylum Pseudomonadota; class Gammaproteobacteria; order Beggiatoales; family Beggiatoaceae; genus BB31. Next base: position 3,514 of record JADGEH010000057.1, read on the forward strand.
AGACACGAATATCTTTCAGCGTGCGTCCGGTCTGAAACACTGCCAGCCGCTTGCCATGAATACGGCGCAAATAAATCAGCCGTGCATCCTTGTAATAGCGGTATAGCTCTTTGAAATCTCGAATAAACTGCGGGTCGCTCAAAAAGCTATTCGCCATTGGCACCGGATGATATTCAAAGCCTTCATCCGTCTGTTCGATATGATGCAAACTAAACACGTCGCTGACTTCTACTTCAGCCCGCATCCCGACAAAGACGTTGTAACCAAACAGCATCCATTCGCCGAATTCCTTAATATCACGCGGCACGCAGTTGTTTTCTGTGCGAATTCGCGTGCGCCCCATCACCTGCATTTGCGTACTACCAAACACCTCAACCCGTTTTTGGTTCAAGGTATTGAGTTTGTCGGAAAGGAGGCGGCTTTGCTCTTGAAGGCGGGCACGGATGATTTCATAAGCACCGCCGCTGTCGAGTTGGTCTTGTGTTTCAGGAGTAGTCATGGGGATACCTGCTGGGATGAAACAAGGGGAATTTATTGGTAATGATAACGACAACTAATGATACGGATTGCATCATCAGTTACTTCATAAACTAAGCGATGTTCTTGAGTCAAACGACGCGACCAGAAACCTGCCAGGTCTTAACCACGATGACCCAGTACAACTGAAATGTTATCCCTATATAGCCAGCGTAGCTATTTTGTTGTTTACGCACCGCAGGCGCGGTGCTAAGGGTTCCCACGCAGGGCGCGTGGGAACTAGGCAATATATGAGCGCAGATTGTTGTTATATATTATGTTTTTACATCGCCATCTAATAATTTTAATTGTACTTGCATTCTATTTTCACTATTTTTTTCCTCATCATAGAATGCGTCATGGCCATATTTTTCTTTCACCATTTTCTTAAATTTATCAATAGCACCATCATGATTTTTGAGGAACCACTGAATATGATCTTGTAAGTATTGACTCCTAATATCAGCGGTTCTGAGATCATTAGGTATTCGTTCCATTCTTGAGTCCATACTATCAAAACCATTAAAGGGTTCATTGAGTCTTATTCTAGTCATGTCTACATATTCAGGATTTAACTCAAAGCCTATTGCTTGGCGGTTTAATTGTTGACACACTCTTAATGTTGTTCCACTGCCTGAAAATGGATCAAGAACTTTATCGTTTTCATGACTTGATGCCAATACCATTCTTTCGATAAGACCTTCAGGCTTTTGCGTAGGGTGGTTTTGTCTGTTGGGATTACAGTAGTGAACATGAGAAAATGCCCACACATCACCAGGATTAGCTCCACGCATATTATTTCTTGCTCTATAGTACTTTTGTGGAACCCGAATATCATCTAAATTAAATACAAATTTATTCGACTGAGTAAACATGAGAATATCATCATGTCTTGGAGAAAAACCTTTGGTTTTCCCCAGTCCTTGCGTGTAGTGCCAAACAATCCAACTATTGAAAAACAGTCCTAATTCTTTATCTAGTATGTTATATAGATAAGAAATAAACCTTACCCCCATAAACACATAAATAGTGCCTGTTGGTTTTAATACACGTTTGGCTTCTGAAAGCCATGTTCTAGTAAATAATATATATTCATCAAATCCTTTTAGATCATGATTATTGCCGTAGTTTTTACCCAGATTATACGGCGGATCAGCAATCACAATATCAATAGATGAACTGTCTATTTCTTTGAATAGATTTAAAGTGTTTCCACAACGTAAATCAATATTATTCATTTATCGAATCCAGCCTTTATTCTCTGCATACTCAAACCATTGCTCATACCCTTTTTTGAAGCGATACACTTCTTATCAAGTAGTTTGCAAAATTCCCAGGTGCTTCTTTTCTGAATTGATACATAATGAATATCGCGCACTTGTATTTGACCCGTTCCTAAAGCAGGGTTATAACTAATATCTGCATCGGAAAGATATTTGAGATCATAAGCTTTAAAATCAACCACCTCCATAACCCCCATCATCATTTCCGTTACATCGTGTTTGGTGCTGAATACTCGATGTTTTATGGATAAGATAACAAATAGATAATCTGGGTCTGTGATGTAAGCTGAACGAATACGTACAAACGATGTAATATTTGGCGACTTCCCACTATTTTCAATGTCTTTTGAAGTCGCTTTCACATCAACATAAGCTGTTATACTTGAACTTCTTTTTCTTGTTTTTTTAAACTGAAGAATAACATCTGCCATATTCAGGCGTTCACCTGCTTCTACATTTATTAGTTGATATTGATTATTCTTATCTTCAAGATGTTCAACAAACACCTCAAATGCCCATGCCTCTATAAATGGCCCAGCAATCTTATTCACATTTTCCATAGGAATGCCAAGCTTTAGATTTGTATTTATAATAATCTTATTTTTTCCATTATCCATAGCATCTTGCATGATGTTGTCTATGGAGTTTATGATAAAATTTGAGCATTCCTCATAATCATCAGCCTCTATCGGCTTTTTCAAGTCAAGATCGTCATAGCTCATATTGAACCCCTCTCTGCTGGCTTCTAAATAACTCACCTTACGCACACAACGTGAAATAAAAAAATACACTCGGTTTCTTTCACGCTATGTAAATTCAAAGGCGTAAGGCCAGTCAATAATCTCTCTATCACCTGTTCATCAGAAGCCTAGTGCTTTGTCATATCTCATTCTTTGGGTGAAAAATATTCAAATGCTGAGAGATGCTCCTAGTTTTAAGTGATGACACAGCACTAGCTTTTTTTAATCAAACCCACAATGAACAATAAGGCTACGGCTCCGCTGGTGGCCATGACGAGAGAACCTATCAAACCATTGACCGATAATCCGAGAAAACCGAATAAAAAGCCGCCTAAGAAGGAACCGACGATCCCGACCACTAGATTGCCTAACAGTCCCAGACCACGCCCTTTCATGATCAGTCCAGCTAACCAGCCTGCGACTGCGCCAATGATTAAGAAGAAAATGAATTGCATAATAAACCGCCTTTTTAAGAAGAGTGATGAGTGTGATGGTGATGCGCTTGAACGGCTGGAGCCGGGGCTGCTTCAGCCTGTTCTCGTTGCTGCTGCCAAGCGTGTTTTAACCAATGTAACCAAGCATCCAGTCCGTCCGCTTGCTTCACATTGGCGTTGAGAACCGGGGCTTGATTAGCCAAAGCTCGTAGATGTTGTTCGGCTTTTTCCAAGGAAAAGTCGTCCAGAAAAGCGAGCAAATCGGTTTTGCTCAGCAGCATGACATCAGCCGCTCGAAACATCACCGGATATTTAGCGGGTTTATCGTCGCCTTCAGTGACAGATAACAGCACCACATTGTGATGATGGCCTAGATCAAAACTCGCCGGGCAGACCAGATTACCGACATTTTCAATGAATAAAATATCAATTTGGGATAAGTTCATTTGATGCAGCGCATCATGCACCATGTGCGCGTCCAGATGACAAGCGCTGCCGGTCGCAATTTGTATCGCGGGCACGCCTTTGGCGCGAATGCGTTGCGCGTCATTTTCGGTTTCCAGATCGCCTTCAATCACGGCAATACGACATTCGTCTCGCAGCGCTTCAATCGTGGCTTCCAATAAGGCGGTTTTGCCTGCACCGGGAGAGGACATGAGGTTTAACACCAACACGCCGTGCTGGGCAAAATGTGCGCGGTTGTGTGCCGCTTGATGATCGTTTTCGTGCAGCAAGCTGTGCAGCACGTCGATGGCTTGTTTGCCATCCGGCGTGTGCGCCAGTTTGCCGTCATTTTCGACCAGATGTTGATTGCCAGGGGTGACGTTACAGCCGCAGGTATCACACATTAGGTGTCCTCCTTTTGATCAAGTTCGAGACTGGCGAGTAGCATTTCATCGCCACTGATGAGTTGGGTGTGCCAATCCCCGCAATGTGCGCAGAGCAGGCGATTAGCAGAGGCTTCGCTGTCTTGACCGCAGCTTTTACAGTGTACTTTGATCGGCAAGGTATGTATTTCTAATACCGCGTGTTCAGCCACGGTACCCGCCGCTGCCAAAGGATAGGCGTGCTGTAAAAGAGGGGCTTCCACACCGGATAAGGGGCCGATGTGCAGCACAATTTTAACCACTTGTTGGGCTTGATGTTGGTGTGCCAATTGTTCCACTTGATCCAACAGGGATTGGCAAATAGACAGTTCGTGCATGTTAGGTCGGCGATAGATGTTGTTGTTGCATGAAAATATGTTCTAAGGAATGTTGTTCTGAAGTGATTTCAAACAAACCCCAGCCTTGCTCCACCGCAGTTTGCACTAATTGCTCTGCGGGATTGTCAGGGGCTTGATAATGCACCCTTAAAAACTGTTCATCAATGGTTTCCACTCGCAGCACTCCCGCCATTTTCTCCAGCGTGTCCAGACTGGGACAACAGCGCAATCCGAGTTTTAAGCTGTGGCCTTGCCAATGTTGTTGCAAGCCGCGCAGGGTGTCTTGCAGCAGCAATTCACCTTGGCGCATGACCATCACATGCGTGCTCACGGCTTCGACTTCCGGCAACATGTGGCTGGATAAAATCACCCCACACTGCTCGCGTAACTGATGAATCAATTGACGAATATTATGTAATTGTAGGGGATCAAGTCCGGCTGTGGGTTCATCGAGAATAATCACCGACGGCTCGTGTAGCAGCGCTTGAGCAATACCCACCCGCCGCTGATACCCCGTAGATAAGCGCCCGATTAAGCGCTGTTGCACCGCGCCTATATCGCATTGTTCTAGCACTCGTTGGCAAGCCGTATGGATTTTCTGCCCCTTTAAACCGTGTAATTGTGCAACAAAACGCAGATATTCAATCACCCGCATGTCGGTATACAAAGGCGGATATTCGGGTAAATAGCCGAGGGCTTGTTTCGCTTTGAGGGGTTCGTGGCGTAAGTCATATCCCGCCATATCCACCCGCCCGGTTTGGAGGGCTAAAACGCCGCTGAGCAGGCGCAAACTGGTGGATTTTCCCGCGCCATTTGGGCCTAAAAAACCCAATACTTGCCCGCGTCGTAATTCCAGATTTAAATCTTTGACCGCGCAAAAAGCGCCATAAGAATAAGACAGGTGTTCAGCCTTGAGCAGGAGATCAGACCTGTCAGTGGTCGGATTGAGAGAGGGAGACACCAGGATTTAAGCAGACATGTTATATTGCTGCAACGCCGTCAACACAGTGCGAAGCGCATCCTCAGCTTGCTCTGGAATTTGTTTTTGAATCAACCAGATATACAAATCATCATCGCTACATTCCAATATCTTCGCAAAGGCCATCTGCTGTTCATGAGGGGCTTGCGGATAGCTATTTTCCATATAGTTCAATAACAATTCATCCAACTCCCGCATGCCGCGCCGACACTGCCATTTAAGTTTAGACATCGTAAAATACCCCATCTTTAAAATTCTCAGGAGTATAAAGCAAAATGCTAGAATTTGATGATTCGCATTCCCACCCGCCTCCCAGTCCTTTGTCTGGATTAAAAAAAACACCGTCTCAAGCTGCGACCCCTACCCCCGCAGCGCCCAAGCCTGTGAGCAGCGCTCCAGCACCAGCACCTAAAGCCGCCGCGCCTGCGGTGGAACAGCGTCCACCCGCTGAAGTCTTAACACCGACGGCAAGACCTGTCCCGCAACGCTCCAGCGAACTCGCCAGTTCCTTAAACTTCATGACCATTGGTCGCAAGCGTGCTGATGCCGATAGCATCCGCATTATTGGCGGTAGAAACTACGATGTGCGCCAACCTGTACCGGTTAAATATCCTTCTGTGCGCGAGCATTTTTTAAGCGCCCGTAATAATTTCTGGACCCCGCATGAAATTTCTATGGGCGATGATAAGGTTCAATGGAACACTGGCGCTTTAACAGAAGAAGAAATTTGGTTATTTAAATGCAATATTTCGTATTTAACCGCTTCTGATAATTTGGTGCCCGATAATTTAAACAATGCCATTTTAGAACATATCACCGCCAATGAAATGCGCCAATATTTGCGTTGGCAGATCGCCGAAGAATCCAATCACATTGAATCTTATTTCTTTATTTTGGAATCTTTCGGTTTAGATGAAAAAGGTCAAGGGCAAATCTTTAGTTTGTACCAAGATGTCCCAGAATTGGTGAATAAACTCAACTGGAATTTAACCTTTACCAATAACGTGGTGAATTGTGAATACCCACAGGGTTCAATGGAAGCCAATCGCGCGTTATTGGAAGATTTAATCAGCTACTATGTGTTTGAATATTTATTCTTCCCGCTGGGTTTTTCTCAAGTGTTTGCTTTGGCACGCCAAGGCAAATTACGCAATACTGCACAGCAATATCAATACATTTGGCGGGATGAAAATCTACATGCCATTAATGAACGCTGGTTGATTTTGCAAGTCATTAAAGAAAATCCTGGATTATGGGATGCCACCATGCAAGAACGTGCGCGAGCGATTGTGAATGAAGCCACGCATCTGGAATCCGAATTTGGTAAAGCCAGTATGCCCAATGGCGGAATTTCTGGATTATCGGTGAAAAGCTACACAGAATACGCGCAATTAATGGGTGATAATTTGCTCAAGAGCTTAAACTTAAAACCCTTGTTTAACATCAAAGAACATCCTATGTCTTGGTTGGCTGAATATGAAATGAAACAAGAAGTAAATTTCTTTGAAGGTCGGGTACGAGATTATCGCGTGGGCACCGCTTTGGATTGGGAATAATATAGCTAAATTACATCATTTATAGGCTTACGATATCTTCAAAGCCAAGATTGCCAGTCCTTCAAGGACTAGCAGCCTTAACAACTGATATATTTTAGCTATATTGAGCTTGCGTTGACATGATTTGCTCTCCAAAATGCGGAAAAACAGGCGAAAATTCATACCTTTGCAGTCGATGAATCTTCCTTTGAAAGGCGCAACTCTCACCGGAAAAAATCCATGATGAAAATATTTTTTGTGAAACAAACAGGACTCATACTGAGTGGCTTTTTGATGGTTTCTTTAGCTCATGCCGAAGTCGTCACCGATGGCAGCCTGGGATTACGTATGGGGTTGGAAGGCTCTGTTTACGATATTCATGCGGGGTTGGGTACACAAGTGGGAAGCCATCTGTTCCATAGCTTTGAACAGTTCAATATTTTTCAGGGCGAAACAGCTACGTTTTCCGGCCCGCCTGATATTCAGAATGTGATTAGCCGCGTGACGGGGGGGAGTTCATCCTTAATTGACGGTACGGTGCGTAATACCATTTCTGGTGCAGAGACTTATTTAATCAATCCTTACGGTATTGTATTTGGAGAAAATGCAAAATTGGATGTACAGGGTGGTTTTCATGTCAGCACGGCAGATTATTTGCACTTACAAGATGGCGGACAATTTAATGCGCGTTCTCCAAATGATAGCGTGTTAAGCATGGCTCCTGTTGAAGCATTTGGATTTCTCACGGATACACCCGCTCCCATTCGTTTACAAAGCAGTCAACTCACCATGCCCACTAAAGAAAATATTACTTTAGTGGGAGGTGACTTCACCATGAAACAAGCGAGTTTGAATGCTCCTGGTGGTGATATAAAAGTGGCTAGTGTGGCATCCCAAGGTGAAGTGGTTTTGCTTGAGTCTGATTTACAACTGTCTTCTTTTGAAGACTTGGGGGATGTTTCTATTACCGGAGATGGTAGTGCTAAAGGGGATGTGGTATTAACTGTCAATGATGAAGAAACCGGGCTGATACTGATTAGAGGCGGTAATATGCTGCTTTCAAACAGAGCTTTTATTGAGGCTCATAACAATACAGACTTCAATAAAACTGACTTGGAAAAAGGCATTAATATTAAACTGTCAGGTGAATTGAAATTAGTTGGAACTTCCGATATCCAAGCAAAAACTTTAACTTTAGATTCTGGTACGGGTCAAACGGCTCCAATAATAATAGAAGTTGATCGCTTAGAACTCTGGGAAGGTTCACAAATTACTTCTAGTGTTTGGGGCGTGGGTCAAGGTCATCACCTCACCATAAAAGCTAATGAAATCCTGTTATCCGGTCTCAGTGATCTGACGATTACAACGAGAAACGATACCAGAACCCGTAATGCCAGTGGTATTTCTTCTGTTTCAAACAGTCTAAACCCAAACGCCTTGGAAAGCACTATCAATATTGAAGCCAAGCATGTGGTCATAGAAAAACAAGCTCAAATTAATGTGGCTTCTACAGCGCTGGGTCATGCTGGTTCAATCCATTTAAAAACCGAACACTTAGAAGTGACTGAAGGAGGCGGCATTCTTTCTACTGCGGTAGGCTTAGGGGATGGAGGGGCGATTCATATTAATGCTGATAAAATAACCTTATCCGAGGTCGGCTCAATCAACTCCTCTGGATTTGGTCCAGGCCAAGGAAATGCTGGAGAAATTATCATTGAAGCCAATCACCTTGAACTCATCAATGGTGGCAATATCAATATTTCCACATTGGGTTTGGGTGAGTCAGGGGTGATTGAGCTTAAAATATCAGATACGCTTCATCTCTCTGGGCAAGCAGATGAAAGGCAGTTTTTTGTTTATGACTTTGTTAATGAACAGATTGGTGGTTTGCTCTTGAAACTAGGTGTAAAACCGGAGGATTTAGTGGGTCCCAGTAAAATAAGCGCTGCGGTTATTCATCTTGGATCCAAAGCAGCAGGCACCATTAATATCCAAGCAGGGCAGCTTTCATTACAAAATAACGCCACCATCACCAGTGAACACCGTGGCACTGGTGATGCGGGGGACATTGCCCTTCATGCCAATGATATTCGTTTAACCCAAGGCACCATCACCACTGAAACTTTTGGCGGAGGGGGAGGTGGTAATATTTCTATTAATACACCCGGTTTATTATATTTACGTGATGCAAGCATTACTACCAGTGTCGGTACGGGACAAGGCCAAGGGGGAGAGATTAGCATCGAAAACCCAACATTTGTCACTTTGAATCAAGGTGAAATCAAAGCGCAAGCCAATGAAGGACAGGGCGGTAATATCCGCATCGTCACTGATCAATACCTTAAATCCACTGATAGTCTTATTTCAGCTTCTTCCCGTTTAGGCATTGATGGCAGAGTGGAAATCACAGCCCCAGAGTTGAATATCAGTGAAAGCACATTCATGGTTTCCGGACAATTTTTAGTTCATCAGCAAACTTCAACATGTAGCGCGGACACAACCAACCGCTATACGATACGTCACCGTGGCGGTGTCCCCCCTCTGGAAAATGACTTACAAGCCGTCAAGCCACGTTTTAGTTATGACTGATAAGCCAAATCGAATAAAAACACTACGATGTTTTAAATCGCTTTTTTCACAGCAGTGTTCAAACCCCGCCGCTATGTACCATTTCGTAATAACGTTTTTCCAGTTCTTTTTTATGTTCCAGTTCTTCGTGGGCTAAATAAGTAAACAAGTCTTTAAGCACACCATCGGGCATTTCTTCTGCCAAACTCGAATATTGCTCCATCGCTGCCTGCTCGCGTCCCATCGCATACTGCAAAATGGTTTGATCATCAGGGTTTTCGCCTAAATGAGGGATTTGAATGTAATCCGAAAACTTATGATCATTAGGCGGGGTGCGCACTTTTAAAGCAATCTGTGCTTGCACATCATGACGCGCATTGAGCTTGGAAAATAAATCAAAATGCTCTTGTTCTTCTGCGGCGAGTTCTTCTACTAAAGGACGTAGGCGTTTACTGACCCGTCCGGTTAATCCACTATAAAACTCATAAGCTGTTTGTTCAAAAGAACAAGCCGTATCTAAAATATCGCGCAGCGTTGTTTTAGATTTAATTCGTTCGTAACCACTGCCTTCTGGATGTTCATGACTCATAATAACTATTCCTTAAATCAGGGATGTTGTACGGGTGTAATAAGGTTTATAGAAAAAACAATGGCCTAGGTGCGCAGTCTATCAAGCTTTAGACGTGGCCTGATAAGTACAAGCCGTACCGTAGCGATAGCCTCCTCACCTTTTTGATACAAGGATTTTAAGCGGTGTTGCCCACCTCGACGGGATAAATAACGGCGTTGTGCCATTTTGCCATAGCCGCCAGCCGACAAGGGTAAAACAAATCAATAGTAGACTTGTTGCAAGGGGGATTCATCACCTTTTCGCTATAATGTCTACCCCTCGCAACAAGTCTAGTGAAGGTTTCTTGATATAAGGGAGAACACGGGTTTATGTTTGTTATAGACTCCTAGCCTCTTATTTAACGGACATGATGGTAATGCTATACCCCACTCCTTTAACCTTGTTCAGTGCTGTAGCTTGGTGCTTGTTAGCCGGACTCTGCTTAGTCTTGGATGTGCCCTTATTATTATGGAAAATCATAGGCTTGAGCTTACTGCTCCTGCTTTTGCTGGATGCTTTACAAGCCCGCGCTCTACCCGCTATTCAACTGCGCCGTCAAGTAGCCGGTTCTTTACCCGTTGGCGTGTGGAATACCGTGACTTTAGAGCTATGGCATCGCCACGCTACAAGCTGTGAAGTCGCGGTGTTTGATGATTATCCACAACCCGCTGAAGTTCGCGCTATGCCGCAAACTCTCAATATTCCGCCCAGCCACCGCATCCGCATACAATACCAGTTACGCGCACAACAACGCGGGAGCTACACCTTTGCTGGATTCTATGTCGCCCTCACTTCACCGTGGAAATTCTGGCGCTGGCAGCGTTATCAAACCTTAGAACAACAGGTGAAGGTCTACCCCAATTTTGCCGCCGTCACGCGCTACACCTTGTTGGCCACGGAAAATCGTTTAGGCGAACTGGGGATTCGTCAATTACAACGGCGCGGAGAAGGTTCGGATTTTCTACAATTACGCGAATACCGCGCAGGCGACAGTTTGCGCCAAATTGATTGGAATGCCACGGCACGGCAGCGCAAGTTAATTTCTAAAGAATATCAGGACGAGCGCGATCAACAAGTGATTTTTCTCTTGGATTGTGGGCGGCGAATGCTGGCACAAGATGGAGAATTATCGCATTTTGATCACAGCTTAAATGCTGTCTTACTCTTATCTTATGTCGCCTTGCGTCAAGGCGATGCTTTAGGATTTATGACCTTTAGCGGCAGCGAACGCTGGTTATCGCCACGAAAAGGCAAAGGCGTGCTGCATCAGGTGCTCAATAGCGTTTATGATTTGCAGCCCAGCCTGCATACCAGCGATTATCTAGTCGCGGCACAAAACCTTATGCGGCAACAAAAAAAACGCGCCTTAGTGATTTTAATTAGTAACTTACGTGATGAAGACAGCAGCAGTCTACAGCCTGCGCTGCAATTATTACGTAAAAAACATTTAGTCTTATTAGCCAATTTACGCGAAAAAGTGTTGCACGAAGTGTTAGAACAACCCGTTCAACAATTTGAAGACGCATTGCGCCAAGCAGCGGTCAGTGAATATTTACAACATCGTCAAAAAATGTATGAAGAACGCGCCCATCAAGGGATATTACAACTAGAAGCAGAACCGCAGCACCTACCCGTCACCTTGATTAATCATTATCTGGACATCAAACGGGCTGGGCGTTTGTAAGACGAATACTAGACTTGTCCAAGCTTAAGACACCGACTGCAAAACAGCGGATATTGGCGGTTTTTCCCGTTCAGTTTCGTTCAATAGAATCACTATTTGCCTCAAATGAACGAAAAAAACCACTCAATCCCGCTGCTTTTCGCTACGGCGTTTAAACCCAGACAAGTCTACTCAATCCAGTAGGCACTCATCATGACTATCCAACTCAATACCGCAGTCCCTCCGGGCCCTTTAGAAGACAAATGGGATCAACATATCCGCGATGTGCGCCTAATCAGTCCCGCCAACAAACGCAAATACAAAATCATCGTGGTGGGCAGCGGTTTAGCGGGCGCTTCGGCGGCAGCCAGTCTGGCGGAATTAGGCTATCAAGTGGAATGTTTAAGCTTTCACGACAGTCCCAGAAGGGCGCATTCCGTCGCCGCACAAGGCGGGATCAATGCCGCCAAAAATTACCAAAACGATGGCGACAGCGTGTGGCGCTTATTTCACGATACTATCAAAGGCGGTGATTTCCGCGCCCGTGAAGCCAATGTGTATCGGCTCGCACAAGTCAGCGGCAACATCATCGATCAATGCGTAGCGCAAGGCGTGCCCTTTGCGCGTGATTACGGCGGCTTACTGGATAACCGCTCATTTGGCGGCGCACAAGTCTCACGGACTTTCTATGCACGCGGACAAACTGGACAACAACTGTTACTCGGTGCCTACAGCGGCTTAAACCGTCAAATTGGCGAAGGACGGGTGCGCATGTTCACGCGCACCGAAATGCAAGATTTAGTCGTAGAAAAGGGGCGCGTCACAGGGGTCATCACTCGCCATTTAGTCACTGGAAAAATCCATCGCCATACCGCTCACGCCGTGGTGTTAGCCACAGGCGGCTACAGCAACATTTATTACCTCTCCACCAACGCCTTGGGCAGCAATGTCACCGCCACTTACCGCGCCTACAAACGCGGTGCCTTGTTTGCCAATCCCAGTTTTATGCAAATTCATCCCACCTGCATCCCGATTAATCACGATCAACAATCCAAGCTCACTTTAATGTCAGAATCCTTGCGCAACGATGGACGCATCTGGGTGCCCAAGCTGGCAGGCGACACCCGCTCACCTGAAAAAATTCCTGAAAACGAACGCGATTATTATTTAGAACGCCTGTACCCCGCTTACGGCAACCTAGCCCCACGCGACATCGCCTCTCGCGCTGCTAAACAGGTGTGTGACGAAGGGCGTGGCGTAGGCGTGATGGGACGCAGCGTCTACTTAGATTTAGCCGATGCCATCGAACGCTTAGGCAAGACCGTCATCGCCGAGCGCTATGGCAACTTATTCGATATGTATCAGCATATTACCGATGAAAATCCGTACCGTGTACCGATGCGCATTTACCCCGCCGCGCATTACACGATGGGCGGTTTATGGGTGGATTACAATTTGATGAGTAACTTGCCGGGATTATTCGTGATTGGCGAAGCCAATTTTTCTGACCACGGCGCTAATCGTCTCGGTGCCAGCGCCCTCATGCAAGGTTTAGCAGACGGCTATTTCATCCTGCCGCAAACCATCAGCCATTATTTAGCACAACGCGGTGCCGAAGAACTCTCCGCTCAAGGCGAGGGCTTTTGCCAAGCCGAAGCCGATGTCAAACAACGCCTCCAACGCCTGCTAACATTATGCGGCAAGCGCTCAGTCGCCTCTTTTCATGCCGAACTCGGACAATTAATGTGGGATCATTGTGGCATGGCGCGAAACGCCAAAGGTTTACAAACAGCGCTCAGGCGCCTGCCTGAGCTACGCGACACCTTCTGGAAAGACGTTTACGCCTGCGGCAAAAACGAAGGTTTTAATCAATCCCTAGAACGTGCCGGACGGGTCGCCGATTTTATGGAATTTGCCGAAGTGCTGTGCTTTGACGCACTACAACGTGAAGAATCTTGCGGCGCACATTTTCGTGAGGAATATCAAACGGCTGAAGGCGAAGCAAAACGCAATGATGCGGACTTCAGCCATGTCGCGCTGTGGCAATATCAAGGCGAAAACCAAGCCCCGCAGCGACATCAAGAAAGCCTAAAATTTGAATTCGTACCCCCTGCGGAGCGGAGTTATAAATAACTTAAAAGACAATGAACAGTGGCTTAAAAAGGAGAACAATATGACTTTAGCTGCAAAACAGACATTATCTGTCGAGGACTATTTAAGCGGAGAAGCATTGAGTGAGATCAAGCATGAACTGATTCATGGTGAGGTTTATGCAATGGCAGGAGCCAGTCGTAACCATGATCGTTTGGCGGGTAATATTTATGCAGCATTACACGCACACTTACAACATCATCCATGTGAGCCTTTCTCTTCTGATATAAAAGTCAAAGTTGAACAAAATGTCTTTTATCCTGATGCAATGGTGGTGTGTGATGAACATGAACTTCAAGAATATTACACAGAACATCCGCTGATTATTTTTGAAGTCTTATCAAAATCTACACGGCAACTGGATCAAACCTTAAAGCGCCGTGCTTATCAAAGCTTGCCGAGTTTGCAAGAATATGTGCTATTAGAACAAGATTTTGTTGATATTGAAGTCTGTCGCCGTAGCCAACATTGGCAGCCTGAACACCATTATTTAGGCGATGACATACATTTAAGATCGATTGATTGGCGTGTGAGTGTAGACACCATCTATCAACGTGTTCAAAATGAAGATGTGCGGATTTTTTTAGAGAAAAAAGCAAAAGAAATAGAGTCTGAAGCCTAGAGAGAACAAACACTTTCTTTAATTCGTAAGGTGGATAAGTGATAGCGTCATCCGCCATTAATATCACATGATGCTCCGCTTATGCGACTGACTGGGCTATATTGTTTCAATCAAGCGACCCCATCCGCGCAAATTCCACGCGCCGATTAATCGCCTTATTTGCCTCAGAATCATTCGCACGTAACGGCACGCTTTCGCCATAAGCGCGAATACGTAAGCGTTGATCTTCAATCCCAAATGAACCGACTAGAAAAGCCTTCACGGCCTGTGCTCGGCGTTGCGACAAAGACAGATTATATTCATCGGTGCCATCGCTATCCGTATGTCCGCCAATTTCCAGCAGCGCGTTTTGCAAACCGCCATTCAAGGCTTGCCCATACTCGCGCAACAACGGATAAGACTCAGCTTTAATCACATCCGAATCAAAATCAAAGTGAATCGTTGCCATGACTTTCGGTCGGTCTTGCACAATGCCGCCGACCCCGCGTTTTGTGCCAAACGGAAAACTGCGGGTGCGCGGACGCGCTTGCAAATGTTGCTCGATTTCAGCAGCGATTTTAGGTTCAGGGGGTAGCTCGGTTTCGGCAATAGCCGATAAACTGAAAAAAACCATCAGTGCGCAGAGCGCAGCAAAGCTCATGCGGCGCAGAGCGCAAAGTAACTCATGCAGCGCAGAGCGCTCGCACGAGAGTACACTCCGTAGAAAATTAACGATGTTCAAATGTCCGCACCTGCAAACAACCTTGCGCGGTGTCACATTGCCCGAAAAACTCATCCACTAATACCGCAAAACTCTGCCCGTCATCACCTTGCACAGAATGTTTCGCGGTGGCTTGCGGATCATCAATAATCCCCGCCATGCCACGGGTGCGCATCGTCTGCTCAAAGCGTGCAGCAGCCACTTGAATGCTGGGTGCATCCTTCGCTGTTTGCAAAGCCTGATACTGTGCTTCCAATGCCTTATCCTGCTCAGGTGTGGCGATAAAATACAAAGTTTCCGTGCCTGTTTGTTGATCCAAATAAAACGACTTATCCACCGCTGGAATCGTATAGGTTTTCCCTGCTTCCACCGGATTATGATGATTCAGCACCACGCCGCCCATTTGCTGCATGGGGAACAACTGAAACAGCTTATTCGCGCTGTCACGCTGAAAAACATACACAAAAGCGTTCTGCTTGGGCGTAAACACCAACTTATAATGATCGCCTGACCGCAACACCTCGCCCTCGTTTAAGGGCTTTAACTCACCTTTGCCGCCCGCGCGATACACATAATTAATATCAAACTGCAAAGCAGGTTCAGGCACTTTAACCCCTGCACTTTGCGCTTCTTGCGGATGCTGGCTGGCAAATGCCTCAATATGGGTTTTAATCTGCGCCAGCTCGCTTTCCAGATTATCCACACGCGGCTCGACTTCACCCAATCGCGCTTGCATGGCTTGCAACAAGGTGTGCGTATCCGCCAAAGTTTGTTTTAAGCGCGTCACCTCATGCTCAGCATGACTCGCCATTGCCGAATCAGTTTGAGGCATCGCAGCCTCATAATCCACCAACTGAGCGCCTAACTGAGTTATATCTTGCTGCCACTGCGCAATCTTATCAGCATCCCAACTCTGCTTAATATAATCATACAAAGCATTACTGGCAGTGCCTAAAGCCGTAGTTTCAAACACCTTCCACGCCCCCGCTTGCCAGACTGCCTGCGCAGGCATTAAAGCACTAGCGCTGAACAACAACACAGCGCTGGATATTTGCAATAATTGTCTCATCATCATCTCCTTTTTTTCTCGTGTGGGCACTCCGCTTTTTCTCGTGCGAGCGCTCCGCGCCGCACGGTTCACGGGCGCTCTGCGCCCAATGCGCAAAGTGCATAAAAGCTCATGCCGCGCAAAGCTACTGGCACGAACAAGCAAGCTATGCTACAAGAAAACACCTGTAACACTAAGGAATTTACATGCGCATACTCATATTCATCTGCCTACTCATCAGCCTACCGCTACAGGCGCAAAATCGCTACGCGCTGGTGATGGGTAACGGCTTATACGAACCCAGCTTACCACTCAAAGCCGAACCCAATTTACCCAACCCCCGCAACGATGCCAAAGCCATCGCACGACAACTGCGGTCATTGGGTTTCCAAGTCCGCGAAGCCTATGACCAAACACTCAATCAAATGGACAACAGCATCGAACGCTTCACCAACCAACTCAGCCCAGGTGACATTGCGCTATTTTACTACGCAGGACATGCCCTAGAAGTACAAAAAACCAACTGGCTGATTCCCGTACAAACCAACATCACCAAAACCACCCTACGCACCCGCAGCATCAGTGTACAAGAAGTGCTACTCAACATGGAAAACGCCACCCAAGGCGACAAAAAACACGGCTTGAATTTACTCCTGCTCGATGCTTGCCGCGTCAATCCGTTTCGCAGCCTGCGCTTGCGCAACGGACGGCGCGGCGGCTTACGCGGCATGACCCCCAATGTCAAAGGCTCGCTGATAAGCTTTGCAGCGGCTGAAGGCGAACCCGCGCTAGATGGTGACGGCAAGCACAGCCCCTATGCCGCTGCACTGCTCGATGTCATGCAGCAACAATCCGGCTTATCCATTTACAACCTATTCCAAAAAGTCGGCTTAAAAGTCATCGCAACAGGCGGACAAGAACCTTGGTTACGCAGCAGCATCAGCGGCGGGGATTTTTGTTTACACCCCAAAGGCTGTGCTAAACAACACTGGCAAGGCTTGATGCGCAGCGGCAGTCCGACACAGGCGCAACTATTGGCGTTTTTGCAGGATTATCCGCACAGTGAACAGGCGGCGACGGCGAAGGTGTTGTTGGATGCCCTAGCTGGGAATGCTGCTGCTTCTCGTGTCAGCGCTCAGCGCGACACGGATGACGGGCGCTCTGCGCCCACTGCCGCGCAGAGCGCGGACAGCCTCATGCAGCACGGAGTGCTTGCACGAGAAGAACCAGATTACTCCGCGCAACTACGCACCTGCGCAGCACACCTGCAAGCCAATCGTTTGACGCGAGGCAACAGCGGCAATGCCTTGGACTGTTACAAAGACGTATTGCGGCAAGATGCGGGGAATGCGGAGGCTTTGCGGGGATTAGCCGCAGTGGAAAATACTTTTGTGAAGCTGATTGAGGACAAAATAAAGGCGGGGGATTTGTCACGAGCGCAAACTTATATTGAGCGATTGCAAAGCTTGAATGAGAAACATCAAGACTTGACGCGCTTGTGGCAAAAATTGAAAGTTGTTAGCACTA
Source organism: Thiotrichales bacterium (assembly GCA_016744475.1). Taxonomy (GTDB): domain Bacteria; phylum Pseudomonadota; class Gammaproteobacteria; order Beggiatoales; family Beggiatoaceae; genus BB31. Next base: position 21,094 of record JADGEH010000057.1, read on the forward strand.
ACAGCAAGAGAATTGCTGTTGCAGGCAGAATTTACATCGCCTACGCCAACGGCACAGCCTTGGATACTAAAACAGGCTTACTGTGGATGCGCTGTTCGGTGGGACAAACTTGGAGATACAACACTTGTACAGGCATAGAGAAAGACTTTAACTGGGAAGATGCAAAAAAACAAACTGCCAACTTTGCGGGCTATAGCGACTGGCGCATTCCCACTATTGAAGAATTGCGCACATTAGTATATTGCAGAAATGGCAAACCAACTTATTTCAACAATGGAAAACCGGGGGTTGAGGAATGGATTGCACAAAATCGCCCTGATAATATTGATCTAGGCTGTCAAGGCAGCACAGAGCACGGAACCTTCACTATTGCGCAAAGTGTGTTTCCTTATCCGAGCCTGTATTCCTGGTCAGGCTCGCCTCATGCCAGCAATTCAAACTACGCTTGGCATATAACCTTCGCCTGGGGTCACGATGACTATTTCCCTCGTGACGACAGTAACAACTCTGTTCGCCTCGTGCGCGGCGAACTACGCGCAGCCAGGTAGGGTGCGCACCTTCTTTTCGGTGCGCACGCAAACGATAACCTCATGCTCCCTCTTGGTGCGCGCAGGACAGTGACCTTTGAGTTTTGCGTGGTTAAACCTTCCAGGTCTTCAAGACCTGTCCTCGTGCCAGCGCTTTGCGCGGCATGAGCCATTTCGCGCTCTTGGGGTATACCCTCGTGTCTTGCGCTCTGCGCGTAACAAGGCGCAGAGCGCCCCTGAGCCGTGCGGCGCGGAGCGCTCGCACGAGAGAGAAGAAAAAAGAAGACTGCCTCGTGCCAGCGCTCTGCGCGGCATGAGCCATTTCGCGCTCTGCGCGTAACAGAGCACAGAGCGCCCGTGCGGCGCGGAGCGCTCGCACGAGAGAAGATAGAAGGAGTACCTGCATGTCCCGCTCACGTTATCGCATCTATAACGACGAAATGCCCTATTTTCACACCTGCACCATCCTCGAATGGTTGCCAGTATTCACCCGCCCCGCCGCTGTGCGCATCGTATTGGATGCACTGCAATTCATGCAGGAACAGCGCGGACAAACGCTATACGCTTACGTGGTGATGGAAAACCACTTGCACTTTATCATGGCAGGGAAAGGACAAAAAACCGCGATTGATCATTTCAAATCGTTTACGGCACGGCAAATTCTCGATTATTTGCAAGCACGCGGCGAGCAGCGTTTGTTGCATTGGCTGCATGAATACCGCGAGGATAAGCGTAGTGATCGTGCTTATCAGCTTTGGCAAGCGGGAACGCACCCCAAAGAGTTGCAAAATGAAGCAATGATGCAGCAAAAGTTGGAATATATTCATCAAAACCCTGTGCGGCGCGGCTATGTGGAGCGCCCTGAAGATTGGCGTTATTCTAGTGCAAGAAATTATACTGGCGTGGAGGCGTTGCTGCCTGTTAGTTTGATATGGTTTTAATCACTTGTGCAGGTACTCCTCTTAATCTCGTGCCAGCGCTCTGCGCCCACCGCGCACGCGCAGAGCGCTGGCACGAGATCACATTTTCGACCTGCGGGTCAAGGTTTGTCACCTTGACCCGAACGTTTTGACTCACTCTGAAGTTACTTCAAACGTTCGGGGGCAGGTGACAAACCTGCACCCATAAAGGTCAAAATCGCTTCTGATCAGTCAGACAGAGTGCGCACTTAAGCCTGGACAAGTCTATTGTCTTTCAGGCTTAAAACGGATGCTTAGAGTGATACAACTAATGTCATTTCGCTATATAGCCAAACTACATAAGTTGTAAGACTGCCAGTCCTTGAAGGACTGGCAGTCTTAGGTTTGGCAGGATTTAAGCCCTACGAATGATGTAATATTGCTATATCCCTCACAGGCCTGCTAAATAGACCCGGGATAAAATTGAGGTGGGTTGGGGATTGGAGTAGGCTACAGGGCATTGACAGAACACAATAAACTCGTTCGAGGAGACTGGATATATGAACGCAGAAGTACGGGTTCCCACAGATACATTACGTAGCAAACAACCACGTTTTCAGGGCATGACAGCGGGTCATCGTGCTTGTCTAGGCTGTGGTGAAGCACTGGCAGCACGCTTAGTCACAGAAGCCGCAGGGCCGGATGTGATGGTGGCTAACGCGACGGGATGCTTAGAAATTTTTACCACCCCTTGGCCTGAATCCGCTTGGCGAGTGCCTTGGATGCATTCTTTATTTGAAAATACGGGAGCGATTGCAGCGGGGATGGAAGCCGCGCTTAAAGCGCAGAAGAAATCGACTAAAGTGCTGGCTTTTGGTGGTGACGGCGGGACGTTTGACATTGGTTTTCAAGCCTTATCGGGCATGTTGGAACGCGGGCATAATGTATTGTATGTGTGTTTTGATAACGAAGCCTATATGAACACCGGGATTCAGCGTTCTAGTTCTACACCCCATGCGGCGATGACAACCACTTCGCCTCCGGGCAAAGAGCGCATGGGCAAGCGCCATTTGAAAAAAGACATGGTGTCCATCGTCGCTGCGCATCACATTCCTTATGCGGCAACCAGTTCGGTAGCCTATCCTTCTGATATTCGCCAAAAAATACGCCGTGCTATGGCGGTGGATGGGCCGACGTTTTTGCAAATTCACAGTCCTTGTCCGCTGGGTTGGGGACATGATGGTGCTGAAAGTATTGACATCGCACGTTTGGCGGTGAAAACGGGTTTGTTCCCCATTATTGAGTTGGAGCGCGGCGGTTTAACGGGGGTGATGCCGATTCGTGAGCCTGTGCCCGTGACGGATTATTTGAAACGGCAAAACCGCTTCCGGCATTTGTTTTCAGATGATTTGCGGGCTGAGCAAGAACTGGAGCATATTCAAGCGATTGCGGATCATAACATTGAGATTTATGATTTAACCGGACACGGCGAGAGTGTTTATGATGCCGACGGCATGAGCATTGTGCGGCGTGGTGGGATGCGACGGGCTTAAAAGAGTTCAACTGTTTTAAACCCGTAGATAACACAGATAAACTCTATGTTATCTACGGGTTTTTTGCTTCTATAGCAAAATTATATCAGTTGTTAAGACTGCCAGTCCTTGAAGGACTGGTAGTCTTAGAGCCTATACGAAAACGGGATAATCGGCTGCAAACCCGCCCTTTTGGTCAAGTTTTCCGCTTTTTATCAACAAATAGCCCGCTATTCGCCTTAAAAAACCGAAAAAACTGCCTCAAAAGGGCGAATTTTCGCTTCGATTCCCCATCTTCGTATAAGCTCTTAGATTCACCCTGGCTCCCACGCGCTTGGCGTGGGAGCGCATCGTGACGCACGCAAGTCTTGCTGCATGGCAGGTTCTGCATCTCCACAGAGACTGTGGCGAAGGACTATGGGGTTTTTCCCGTTTTAGGGGTAGTGTTTAGCAAGTGTCTGCATAACTTGCTATTTGGGGTATTATTTCATTAGTATTTCGATGCATTTTAGTTTAAAAACTAGATTTTTTATCAGAAGTAATATAGGAGAGAATGTAAAATGAAAACAGTTTTTATTAGTTATGACCACGATGACCAAAAATCACGACTTGATGTAGAGTCAGTGAGAAAAAATGGTAACAATTCCATTGTCTTTCATGATGGCTCGTTAAATGAGCCTGTTTTAAACAGTAATGGTCATATAAACCGAAGAATGCCAAGCGATCTTGCATCTAAGGGTGTCCGGGATAAGATTGAAAATAAACTGAAGGATTCGTCGAAGTTGTTAGTCTTGATCGGGCGGAATACACATAGTTCTAAATGGGTTGAGTGGGAAATAGATACATTCAAATCAATAAAGAAGAAACCAGATATTCTCTTCATGAGAGTTAAAGGTGATGCTTCCTCTCGTTTAGCAAATAAAAATTATAGTGCCTTAATTAAAAACTGGAATATGTTAGAGCTAAACAACTGGCTGGGATAAATGAGGTAGTCAGGTAGATATCGTCTCTCAAGCCTGCGTAGGATGGATAGAGGCACGCCCATGAGCCTCGTTTTAATCATTATCTTTCACCATCCTGCCTCACTATTTTTATAGCCAAGAACCAAGGAATACTGATGAAAGTAGACGCATACACTAAAACCATGCTGACAATCATTGCCATAGCATTAACTATATTAGTTTTTCAAAATTCAATTAGAGATGTAGAGGCTGGCAGCAATAATATTCAGAAAGTTATCATTTGCGATAGAACTGGATATTCGTGTGCAAAGATTAGTGGGGGAGCCCTTTCTGTAAAACCTACAACTCGTTGAGAGATTATTGAACACTTAAAAGGAATAATGGTGCCAGTGGGAACTTCAATATTGCTCTCATTCCCACGTACACAGCCACTTAAGATTAACTTAACGGCTCATTTTAAATCCGTAGATGACACTCATAAGTACTGTGTCAGCTACGGATTTTTTGGTTTTAACGATAAGACCGTAAGTATTTCCATTCAAACAAGCGTTTCGCCCAATGGAAAAACAGCGCTTTGAAGTGCCAGCTTTTTTCTGGAGTGCGGTAGACCATGATGCCGTTGTTTAAGGTATCGACAATACAAATCAATTCGACTTTAAACGTATGCTCTATGGGCTTGTTCTGCATCTGTGCCAACAAATTTTTAGCGGCGGCTTTAGCTTGTAAATCAGCAATGTGGGCTTGTTTGGGCATCCAATCTGGGCCCGGGAAGCTGCCGGAATCTCCAGCAATGAAAATATTATCAAAACCAGGGACTTGACAATGTTCAGTGGCTTGAATAAACCCGCCAGGACTTAAAGGCAAACCGCTGTCTGCCGCCCAGACAGGGCCTGTGACACCGGGCATGAATAAGATTAAATCTGCGGGTTCTTCACCGCCTTCGGTGATGATTTTGCCCTCTTCAAAACCTTTCATTTTATGCCCTAAATGCGTGCGAATATGGCGCTTTTGCATTTCTTTTAGCAGGTCTTTCACTGCTTTTTCGCCCATTCGTTTGCCGGGTTGAGGGGCGGGGCTGAAAAACAATAAATCAAATGCGTCACGGCGTTTTTGTTGGCGTAATAAGGTATCAACACCGAATAAAAACTCAAACATCGGCCCGCCCCGCATACCGGAGGGTTCATTAGGATTGCTACCAAAACCAAAAGCTAGGGTGCCGCCTTCCATACGGGCTAATTTGTCGCTGAAAGCTTTAGTCGGTTCCCAGCCTTCGCAAGGGGTGTAAATGTGTTCAATACCGGGTAGTTTTTTAATGAAACGTCCGCCACTGGCAATAATGAGTTGCTCATAGTGATATTCATTATTTTTGGCTTTGATGATTTGAGTTTTGGGATCAAGCCCGATCACCGTGTCTTGAGAGTAATTGATTTGATAGCGCTTGAAGAAGTTGTCGAGAGAGACGGTCAGATCAGCTTGATTGCGCTGACCTGCGGGCACCCAAATTAAGCTGGGATAGTAGAATAATTCAGGTTTAGGCGCGATGAGATGAATATCATCTTGATAACCTTGCTGACGCAAGGTTTTAATCGCTGTTAAACCCGCGAAACCTGCACCAATAATCGTAATAGCCATAATATATATCCGTCATGTTAAAACATTGAGAGCCTATACGAAAATGGGATAATCGGCTGCAAATCCGCCCTTTTGGTCAGGTTTTCCGCTTTTTTTCGTTAAATAGCCTGCTATTCGCCTTAAAAAACCAAAAAAACTGCCTCAAAATGGCGAATTTTCACTTCGATTCCCCATCTTCGTATAGGCTCTGAAAGACTCACGCCACGAAGGCTTAGTCAGAAGTAGAGGTCTTTGATGGTGGTAAAAAACGCATTAACAAACCGCGTTCGAGATGTTCTTGCACGGGTAAGCTCATCCAAACAAGATGTCCTGAACCTTTCGCCACGTCTAAAGCCTGTCGGTCTTTATCCAATAAAGTCTCCAGGGTAAAACGATAGTTGCCTTGCGGGGTCATCAATTCAAGTTCATCCCCGCATTCAAAGTGATTCTTGACATCAATTTGAACTAAGCCTGCTTCTGCATCAACATCAATAATTTCGCCGACAAATTGTTGTTGCTCTGCAATGGAATTGCCTTGTTGATAATTCTGATATTCATCATGCACATGGCGGCGATAAAAACCTTCGGTGTAGCCGCGATTAGCGAGGCTGTCGAGTTCATTCATCAAGTTTTTATCAAAGGCTTGACCGCTGACGGCTTGTTCAATGGCTTTGCGATACACTTGTGCGGTGCGCGCCACATAAAAATGTGATTTAGTCCGGCCTTCTATTTTTAAGCAATCTACCCCGATTTCGACCAGTTTTTGTACGTGCTGAACCGCTCGCAAGTCCTTAGAATTAAAGATGTAAGTACCATGCTCATCTTCAAAAGCGGGCAAAAACTCACCCGGTCGGGTGGCTTCTTCGAGCAAAAATACATCATCTTGTGTGCGCCCTTCGCCTAATTGGGGCGGTTGCCACAGCGTTGGCTCGGCGGGTTTTAATTGAATATCTCCTGCTGTATTTTCTTCGGCCTGATGCGTGTCATATTTCCAGCGGCAAGCATTGGTACACGCGCCTTGATTGGGATCGCGATGATTCATGTAGCCCGATAGCAAACAGCGCCCAGAATAGGCGATGCACAATGCACCATGCACAAACACTTCAAGCTCCATGTCGGGACAGTGCTGGCGAATTTCGGCGACTTCATCTAAAGATAATTCACGCGATAAAATCACACGCTTAATGCCTATTTTTTCCCAAAATTTGACCGTGGCATAATTCACCGTATTACTTTGTACCGATAAATGAATCGGCATCTCCGGCCAATGCTCGCGGACGAGCATAATCAAACCGGGGTCTGCCATAATGAAAGCATCGGGCTTGAGTTCAATCATGGGTTTGATGTCGGCGAGGAAGGTTTTGAGCTTGCTGTTATGCGGAGAAATATTCACCGCCACAAAGAAATTTTTGCCTCGCTCATGCGCTTCATGAATACCGCTGGCAATATTGTCTAATTTATTGAAATCATTATTGCGTACCCGCAAACTATAGCGCGGTTGTCCGGCATACACAGCATCGGCACCGTAAGCAAAGGCATAGCGCATACTTTTTAAAGTGCCCGCTGGCGAGAGAAGTTCAGGTTTTCGCATGGTGTTTTATCATCTGAAAAGTGGTCGTCACAAAAAATCTAAGAGCCTATACGAAGATGGGGAATCGAAGCGAAAATGCGCCATTTTGAGGCAGTTTTTTCGGTTTTTTAAGGCGAATAGCGGGCTATTTGTTGATAAAAAGCGGAAAACCGGGCCAAAAGGACGGGTTTGCAGCCGATGATCCCGTTTTCGTATAGGCTCTTAAAGTCGCATCAGTCGGTTAAAATACGCGATGCTCGTCAGCCCAGTATAACAAGCGATGAATGCGTTATAGAGTAACGTTTCAAGGCATCCACTGGTACACGCGCTTATACGGATAACGCGGCGTTATCCTTTCATCCCCCAATATCAACCCAGCCTATTACCACTGAGCGAATACATATGTCTGCTAAAACCCCACTCGAAAAACCCTTGCATATCGGTATTGTTGCGGGAGAAATGTCAGGCGACTTGCTCGGTGCGGGCTTGCTACGCGCATTGCGCCGTCTCTATCCCAATGCGCGTATTGATGGTATCGGCGGAGCGCGGATGTTAGCAGAAGGAATGGACAGCTTGTATCCCATGGAGTTGTTGTCGGTGATGGGAATTGTCGAAGTGCTAGGGCGTTATCCGCAGCTCAAACGCTGTCACAATCACCTCATCCGGCATTATCTGAAACAACCGCCGGATGTGTTCATTGGCATTGATGCGCCGGATTTCAACTTGCCCTTGGAACGCCGCTTAAAACAAGCGGGGATTCCAACCGTGCATTACGTTAGCCCTACGGTGTGGGCTTGGCGCGAATCTCGGTTGCCAAAAATCATGCAATCTTGTGATTTGATGCTGACCTTGTTTCCCTTTGAAGCCCGTTATTATGAGCAACACGGACATCCTGTGCAGTTTGTCGGACATCCTTTAGCCCAACAGATTCCCTTTCAAACTGACCGACAAGCCGCACGAAAAACGCTGCAAGTAGCGCAGGATAAAACCTATGTGGCTATATTGCCGGGTAGCCGTCACAGCGAAGTCAGCCGTTTAAGCCAGCCGTTTTTAGAGACTGCGGTATGGCTGCAACAACGCCGAGACATCGAATTTTTAGTGCCGCTGGCGAATGAAAAAGTTGCTCACAGTTTTCAGCAACAAGCACAACCCACGCAGTATCAAGGGCTTAAGCTGCACACCTTCGATGGGCACAGCCAAACAGCGATGGCAGCCGCTGATGTGGTGTTACTGGCATCAGGCACCGCCACGCTAGAAGCGACTTTACTCAAGCGCCCTATGGTGGTGGCGTATCGCTTATCGCCCATCACTTATTGGTTAGCCAAATGGCTGGTGAAAGTACCTTATGTGTCGCAACCCAATCTCCTATCCGGCAAAGCCCTGGTACCTGAATTCATTCAAGCGCAAGCCACGCCCGACAATATGGGGCAGGCCGTGCTGGATTGGTTGGATCAACCACAAAAAAACCAAGACATCTTGCAAGCTTTCACCGACATTCATCACAGCCTGCATAAAGAGTCCGATCAATTGGCGGCTCAAGCGGTCAGTCAATTATTGGAAGCGTCGCTTTAATCGACTTTTCAGTTGAATCGCATAAGGCAACCATTGATAAGCGCCGTGAATTTTTAGATAAAACTCAATCATCCAATCATCCGGGGAAGCCGTGGTACGCCCCATAAAAAAGTCACTGTTTTGCGCCAGTGGATCAGCCGCAAACACGCGCACATAACCCGCTGCTTTTGAGCGTTCCAGCACCTGCTCATTGTAGCGTCCATAAGGAAAAGCCAAAGTATTAACTGGGCGCTGAAGTAGGGTTTCTAGGGCTTGTTTAGAGGTTTGTAATTCTTCATCTAATTCAGCGACAGGCAAGCGGCTCAAATCGGCATGATGCGCAGTATGGGCACCGATTAAAATATGTTCCGCAGACAACGCCTGTAATTGTGCGGCGGTCATGATCAAGGCTTGCGCATTTTCATGGGAGCTACCCTGTAACCACGGTGGAGCGTGTCCTAAACAAGCGCTGGGGATAAATAAAGTGACGGGAATCTTCTGTTCTTGTAAAGCAGGCAAGGCATTGTCTAACAAATTGATAAAACCATCATCAAAGCTCAGCGCCACTTGAGGACGTTGGCTCATACGCCGAGGCGCATCTAAAAACACGGGTTCGGTATAGCGTTTCACTAATCTGAGTTGGCGTAAAAAACCCGCTTTCTGGGCGGCGGTGACTTCGTGATAACACAGCCCTATCCAGGGTTGTTGAGCCTGTCCCCACCATTGAAGCCAGCGTAAAACTACAAAATAAGCACAGGCGATAGAGAGTTTTAATACACGATCAAACATTTTAGTGACTCCTATGAATAATTTATTGATATTACGCAAAGGCTTCTTTTTGACGCTTGAAAACAGACTCAAGCGTCAAAAAAACGCCGATGTTTTCGTTCACTTCACACAGCGTAAGGTGAGTGATGGAAAATAACATGACTACTTTAAAAAACAAAACAGCACTGTCGCTGAGGGAAAAATTAGTGGTCAGTCTTGGACTCACTGTGTCCTTAGCCGCACTGTTGTTTTTACTCTTAATTGAGCATTTTCCCATCCAAGTCTTTCATGTTGCTGGCATCTATCTTTGGACTGCGATGCTGCTGAGTGCTTTAGCCACAATTTACGGTTTCAAAGAACTCAGAAAAGAAATTTTCATCTTGCCCTTAGTGATGGGCGGCATAGCGACCTATAGCTGCTTCATGACTTACGCCTTAGTCTTACTCATCAACTTCTATTTGCCGCCACAACACAGCATCGTGTATCAAGGTTCCATTATTGAAAAACAAATGAAACCCCGTAGCGGACGAGAAGCTTTTGATGATCATTATATTGTTTTAGACAGCATGGATGAATATGGTTTTCCACTACGTTTTTATGTCTCCCGCCATCGTTTTCATCGATTGAAAGTCGGCATGAAGTATCGTTACTCCATGACACGCGGAGGATTGGGCTTGGCTTATCGCTGGATTCATCAATAGACACCTTTATCTAGTTCCCAAGCGCCGCTGGCTGTTTAACCCGTTCCCATGCTCTGAGGCTGTAAAAGAACTCAGAGGTTATAATAGCGAAACTACCATCAACTAGAAAACCCCGCATGTTAGAACGCCGTTACAAACAAGGTGCAAACCGTTA
>JADGEH010000189.1 GCA_016744475.1 Thiotrichales bacterium
GTATTGGGTAAATGCTGCCGCGTGACGGTCGCAAACACTTCTAAAGCCGCACGGCGTGGGAAACTGCGTCGAAACACTAAAGACACGTCTCGATAAGCTTCTTTTATCGCCAACGGACGCGCAATCACGCCCGTATCGGTCATCCAAGCACCGCGAATGGCGAGAGCCGGAACTAAGGTACAACCCAATCCCGCGCCCACCAGTTGCAGCAAGGTTTCTAAGCTTTCTGCACGTAAATCCGGTAAATGCTCGGGCTGTGGGCGCTGCGCTTGAGCGCTCAGCGATAAGATTTGCTGGGTTAAGCAATGCGCATCAGACAATAGCAATAAATCCACTTGTGCCAAATCTTCGCGAGTGATTTCATCTTTAGTGTATAACGGGTGTTGACGCGGATGCACAAACCAAAAAGGCTCACGAAACAGCGGCATGACTTCTAAATCCGTGTCCGTCACCGGAGTGGCTAATAACGCTGTATCTAGTTCATTATTATGTAAACGTTGTAACAGGCTGTCGGTGACTTCTTCGCGTAAGGTCAGCTTGATTTGCGGATATTGACGATGCAAGGGCATGAGCACCAGCGGTATAAAATAAGGACTCAGTGTCGGCAAAGCACCGATGCGCAGTTCGCCCGCCAGCGGGTCTTGGCTGGCGCGTGCGAGCACTTGCATGGACTCCACTTCTTTCAGCGCGGTGTGCGCATGTTGCAGCATTTTTTCACCGACACAGGTCAGCATTACGGAGTGATGCGTGCGTTCAAATAACACCACGCCTAACTCGGTTTCTAGCTTTTTAATTTGTCCGCTCAGCGTGGGTTGGCTGACAAAACATTGTTCTGCTGCCCGCCCAAAATGCCGTGTTTGTGCCACTGCCACAAAGTATTTCAAATCTTTCAGGTTCATATTTGACTCAACAGCTTCTCATCGGAGGGAATGGACTGGCGGTATAAAAAGTGCCCACATTCAAATATCAACAAATCCTAATACTCACCCAATAAAAAGTACATTTTTGTTATCATCACGCGGTTTAAAACTTAATCCTTTCTATCCAACATCCATCTTTACCTGGTTCAGTCATCAGACGGGTGGCGGGGGAGCAGCCGATGACGCTCCCTCGCCACCTCTCGATTAATAACGGAGTATTAATATGCATCCCTCTTTATCCCAATACCCGCTTAAAGCTGCTTATGGATTCAAGCACTTAAGCTTAAGTATGCTGCTCGTGCTTAGCAGCCTAGCGACGCCTATTTATGCCAATGAAGAAGCGGTACCTGCTGCCACTGAAGCCAGTGCGACCGCACCCGCAGCAGGCACCGCCCTTGTGACCCGTGAAAGCCTGCCCTTAAACCTATCGGTTGAAGGCACGGTAGAAGCGATCAATCAGGCGATGATTAGCGCACAAACCAGCGGTACGATTAATAAAATCAACTACGACATTAATGATTTTGTCGAAAAAGGCGCGGTTTTGCTGGAATTTGAAGGCGTACAAAATCGTGCGGCTTTGGCTCAAGCGCGTGCAGGCACAGGCATGGCTAAAGCGATGTTGAATGAAGCCAATAATGAGTACAAACGGGTGAAACGCTTGTTTGATAAAAAACTAATGGCGGCTTCGCAACTGGATAAAGCTAGAGCCGCTCGTAACACGGCGGTGGCACAATTGCGTTCTGCCAAAGCGGGCGTGAGTGCGGCGGCTGATCAAGCGGGCGATACCGTGGTACGCGCTCCCTTTAGTGGCTATGTGATCAAGCGTCATGTGCAATTGGGCGAAAGTGCTAATCCAGGGCAGCCGTTATTTTCAGGCGTGGCACTGGACGAACTGCGCGTGTTAGCCAACATTCCACAATCCCATTTTGAAGCGATACAAGCACGCCAACAGGCGCATATTGAAGTGGGTCGCCCCGGTGCTGAACCGCGTCGTTTAGAAGTGATGGAAATGACCTTATTTCCTTATGCGGAACAAGGCACGCGCCAAGTCGGTGTGCGCTTGATGCTGAAAAAAGGCGTAGAAGGCATTTTACCCGGCATGTTAGTCAAAGCCGTGTTTGATATTGGTGAAAAAGCCCGTTTAGTGGTACCTAAACAAGCCATTTTTCAGCGCAGTGAAGTCAGCGGCGTGTATGTGCTGAAAGACGATAAAATCAGCCTGCGTCAAGTCCGTCTGGGCGATGCGTTTGACGAAGACAAAATGGAAATCTTGGCAGGACTGAATGAAGGCGAAGCAGTGATGTTGGATATTGTCGCTGGCGGACAAAAACTACAAGCACAATTGGAAGGTGGCTTATGAGTTTTGCACCTGGCTCAAGCAGTCATTTTGGCATTGCCGGACGTTTAGCACAAAGTTTCCAAGAAGCGAAAATTATTCCGCTGATTTCAGTCTTGGGGATTTTGCTGGGCGTAGCGGCATTACTCATTACACCTAAAGAAGAAGACCCGCAAATCAGCGTGACTTTTGCCAATGTGTTCATCCCGTTTCCTGGTGCCACCGTCAAAGAAGTCGAACAACTGATTACCATTCCGGCTGAGCAGGAATTTGCCAAAGTACAAGGCGTAAAACATGTTTATTCGGTGTCCAAACCGGGCATGGCGATCTTAAATGTACGGTTTAAAGTCGGCGTGCCACGCGCACCTGCGATTGGTCGCTTATACAACGCAGTGTTTTCAACCGAAGATTGGTTGCCCAGCAACCTTGGGGCGGGCAAACCGCTGGTCAAGCCCAAGGGCATTGATGATGTCCCCACCGTCACTATCACCTTGTGGCCTAATGATCCTGAAAAAGGCGCGTATGAACTCTCACATGTCGCCAATTCTTTGGAAGCTGAGCTGAAAAACTTGCCCGGTACGCGCAACGTTTATAGCACAGGCGGGCCGGAACGCATTGTGCGCGTGCAAATCGATCCCGAACGCATGGCAGCTTATCAACTGTCAATGGACGATTTACCCAATTCGTTTGATATTCCCACCATGTTTGAAATCAATAATTACTCGCGTGATCTCGGCGATATGGTAGTAGACAACCATGTGACACCCGCTCAAGGCGGTACGTTCTTTACCAGCGTTGATGATGTCAAAGAATTGGTGATTGGCGTGCAAGATGGCAAACCCATCACCGTAGCGGATATTGCCGATATTGAGATGCGGGCCGCCACTCCCGAAGAATACGTCTGGTATGGCACAGGCCCTGGAGCCACCGTTGAAGAAGGTAAAGGCCGTCCTTATCTGCCTGCTGTCACCGTATCTGTGGCGAAAAAACCTGGTGAAAATGCGGTACAAATTGCAGATCGCGTCAAACAACGTATGGAAGAACTCAAAGGCTTCATGATTCCTGAAGACGTGAACTACACCATTACTCGTGATTACGGCAAAACCGCCCGTGAAAAATCCAATCGCCTATTGGCAGAACTGATGTCAGCCACGCTGTTTGTGATGATATTAGTGTTCATGACCATGAGTTGGCGTGAAGGCGTGATTGTCGGTTCAGCGGTGATTATTACCCTGGCCTTCACCATTTTTGGTAACTGGGTGTGGGGCTTTACGCTCAACCGTGTGTCCTTATTTGCGCTGATATTCTCTATCGGGATATTGGTCGATGATGCCATCGTGGTGGTGGAAAATATTCACCGCAACATGCAGCGCTACCCCGACAAATCCCTGCGTGACATCATTCCGATGGCGGTACATGAAGTGGGTGCTCCCACCATTGTGGCGACTTTTGCGATTGTTGTAGCACTCATGCCGATGGCCTTTATCACGGGTTTAATGGGGCCTTACATGCGGCCTATCCCGATTAACGCCAGTACCGGCATGATCATCTCCATGCTCATCGCGTTTACTATTACGCCTTGGTTAGCCCGTCATATTCTCAAAGCACATGTAGAACATGCGCCGCCATTAGAGAACGAAGTGCAAAAAGACAGCTTTATGATGAGACTGTTTCGCGGGGTGTACGCGCCCTTCGTGTCAGAAAAAGCCGGCGGCATTAGTCGCTTTCTGCTCTTCATCATCATCGTCATCATGATTATTGGCTCTTTGTTCCTGGTGTATAACCGCTCCGTGGTGCTGAAAATGCTGCCCTTTGATAACAAATCAGAATTTCAGATCATGGTCGATATGCCCGAAGGCACCACCTTAGAAACCACCTCCCAAGTCATGGTCGAAATTGCCGACACACTGCGCGAAGTGCCTGAAGTCAGCAACTTTACCGCCTACGCAGGCACCCATTCTCCGGTCAATTTCAACGGCTTAGTGCGTCAGTATTACCAACGCGATGCGCCGAATGTCGGCGATATTCAAGTCAACTTGGTCGATAAAGATCAGCGTGAACGCTTAAGCCATGACATTGCAGGCGATGTGCGCGTGCGTATTCAAGACATTGCCAAACGCCACAAAGCGGCCTTAAAAGTGGTCGAAGTGCCGCCCGGCCCTCCAGTCGCCTCACCGCTGGTGGCAGAAGTCTATGGCCCTGAGCATGAATCACAAATGCGCGTGGCTAAACAGGTGCTAGAAGTCTTCAACAGCACCGACGACATTGTTGATACTGATAGCTGCATCGAAGCCCCCAATAACAAGCTCATTTTCCACTTTGACCGTGCGCGAGCTTCGCAAATGAATACCGCGCAAATGGCCGCCGTCAGCTTTTTAGAAACGGCTGTAGATCGTCGTGACGTATCCTATTTACATGTGGATTACGCGAAATATCCGATCCCTGTGCGTTTAGAACTGGCGGATAGCTACAAAGCCGACATCGACAAACTGTTGGGTCTCAAATTGCGCAGCCTCACCGGACAAATGGTGTCCTTGTCAGACTTCACCTCAGTAGAACAAGTGCCTATCGAAAACGCCATTTATCACAAAGACTTAAAACCCTATGTGTATGTCTTAGGCGACACCGCAGGCGACATGGACAGCCCACTGTATGGCATGTGGGACCTATATGAAAAACTCGATGCCATGACCTTTGAAAACGGACAAAAGCTAGAGCAAACCTTCATTACACCGCCACAAAACTACTTTGGCTACGGTCTGAAATGGGACGGCGAATGGCAAGTCACCTATGAAACCTTCCGCGACATGAGCATTGCCTACAGCGTCGGCATCCTCTTGATCTACCTGCTTGTCGTAGGACATTTCCGTTCCTACGTGATACCGCTGATCATCATGGCACCGATTCCGCTGACCGTGATTGGTGTGATGCCAGGGCACATGCTGCTCGATGCGCAATTCACCGCCACCTCCATGATCGGCATGATGGCACTCGCCGGGATTATCGTGCGCAACTCCATTATTTTAGTGGATTTCATTAATCAATCCGTCGAAGAAGGCATGGATTTCAAAGAAGCCGTGATTCAAGCGGGAGCCTTGCGAGCCAAGCCGATCTTCTTAACTGCCGTATCCGCCATGCTCGGTGCGTTCTTCATTCTGGCAGACCCGATCTTCAACGGTCTCGCCATCGCATTGATCTTCGGCTTGTTGATCTCCACGCTGCTGACCTTGTTGGTCATCCCCGTGGTGTATTACGGTGTGTATGCGAAGAAAATGACGGCGTAAGCCATTGTTCTAAAAACTAAAGCAGTAAAACCTGGGGATAACACAGTAACAAGCTGTGTTATCCCCTTTTTTTGATAGCGAGTAGGTCGGGTTAGCGCAGCGTAACCTGACAAAAGCGGTGATTTACAGAGATAACGTGTTTATACACCGCAGGCGCGTCATCCCTTGCTCCCAAGCAAGGCGCATGGGAGCGAGAAAAAAATCAACTATAGAGATAATATTTCAGTTGTACTGGAGCATCGTCGTTAAGAACTGACAGCTGGGCATATAGAACCCATTTGAAATCTCAAGAAGCATGAGCCGCGAGGCGCTTCAACATAAGACGAATAAAGCAGAGCTTGAGTTTCTGATGGGCATTTTTTAAG
>JADGEH010000190.1 GCA_016744475.1 Thiotrichales bacterium
CAAGTCCTGTGTGAGCCCCCATTGACGTGCGCTCATATTGTCTGGCAAGACCCACCCTTCGCCTAAGATTGGCACAGCACTTTTATCGGCCCTCCCTTTAACACTTAATCCCCCTTCATAACGCACTTTAGAGCCTATACGAAGATGGGGAATCGAAGCGAAAATTCGCCATTTTGAGGCAGGTTTTTCGGTTTTTTAAGGTGAATAGTCCGCTATTTAACGAAAAAAAGCGGAAAATCGGGCCAAAAGGGCGGGTTTGCAGCCGATGATCCCGTTTTCGTATAGGCTCTTAGGAGGGAGGACCATGACATCTCACCCAGCATGATGCAGCGTGACGGCTCATGGCTTCTAAACAAATGCACATCGGTTCTGAATGTTTCTTCCCATGCGCTAGCAAAGACGGGTGACCTTCTGCCGTATTATCTAGCCTGGTGGCCTGACCACTTTTACTGTTATGGCGTGTCACCACAACCCCGTCTTTGCTACCCACATCAATCCCGACAACAACCATCACGGTCTCCTGTTTATCAAAACGGTATCATTATTAACAGTGTCCCAACCCTGACACGTCACTGACCATCCTTGTAGAGACCGATTCAGAAAGCAGTGGCTTTAAGGCCTCGGATACTCCACGGCATAGGTGAAGAGGGTGGGGCGCCACTCTACATACAAGCTCTGGGCTTCAGGATGGGACGGCTTCCCCTATCTACATCAATATTTCCCTGTGCAGGATAGTATTGCTTATCTAAAATGTCTTCTAAGGAATAGGGACATTGAGCAGGAAATGTTTTTTGAGGCAAGCCTGTTTCATCTGCGGCTAATTCAACGGCATCTACATAAGCTTCACGCAAGATATCTAGCACACTGGCTTTTAGAACCCTGTTTGGCCAGCTAAAGTTGTTGATGTGTTAAAGAGCTTCAAAGGGGTTGACAATACCGTAGCGTTTACTTTGTTAGCGGAATGGCCTGAGTGGGTACACTCAATCGTAAGGAGATGGTCGCCTTGGCAGGGCTTGCGCCATTATAATCGTGACAGCGGTCGCCAGCAGGGCAAGCGGTGTATTTGGGGCGGGTGTGCTTCTATCAGAAGTGTTTTGTATATGGGCGCTTTAAGTGGCATACGGTATAACCCTGTGTTGCGTCAGAGGTATGAACATCTCACTCAGGTAGGGACAGTACATAAGGTAGCCATCACGGCGTGCATGAGAAAAATGCTGACTATCTTGAATGCTATACTCAAAGATAATCAGCCTTGGAAAGATAAATTGGCTTAGTTAGCGCCATTGACTTTTTGGAACACAGTGGCTCCGTGGTGAGAAACATCACTCATGGCTGAGTGCTTAATACATGAGAACTCTTACAACTCAAATTTCTCTAACTTCTTCTCAACCGCTACATTATCCAGTTGAACATATTTAGGCATTCCGTTTTCATACGGAGGATAGTCTTCGCCTTGAATTAAAGGTAGCAAGTAGTCTTTGCAAGCTTGCGTGATGCCGAAACCATCTTCAGTGATAAATTCTTTAGGCATCATTTTCTCGACGTTAGCCACTTCTGATAAAGGCGCTTTGCCGACAGCCCAAGCGTAAGGCTTGTTGCTGGTGCGGTCGATGGTGGGCATGATGGAGTTATCACCTGCGATAGCAAATTCTACAGCGGCTTTACCCATGGCATAGGCTTGTTCCACGTCGGTTTTAGAGGCCAAATGACGCGCTGCACGTTGCAGGTAATCCGCCACCGCCCAATGGAATTTATAACCCAGTGCGTCTTTGACCATGTTAGCCACAACCGGGGCTGCACCGCCGAGTTGCGCGTGACCAAAGGCATCACGGGTGCCTTGTTCAGCCAAGAATTTGCCGTTAGGCCAATGTGCGCCTTCGGATACGACGATGGTGCAAAAATCGAATTTTTCGACTTTTTCTTTCACTAGGGCGATGAATTTGTCTTGGTTGAATTCCACTTCAGGGAACAAAATAACCACAGGAATATTGTGGTCTTCCACTAATCCACCCGCCGCAGCAATCCAACCTGCATGACGACCCATCACTTCAATGACGAAGATTTTGGTCGAGGTTTTTGCCATAGAGCGCACGTCGAAGCTGGCTTCTAATGTCGATACCGCGATGTATTTAGCCACGGAACCAAAACCCGGACAGTTGTCGGTGATCGGCAAATCGTTGTCTACGGTTTTAGGAACATGGATGGCTTGTACGGGATAACCCATAGTTTCAGACAGTTGCGAAACTTTGTAGCAGGTATCTGCGGAATCGCCGCCGCCGTTATAGAAGAAATAGCCAATGTCGTGCGCTTTGAAGATTTCGATCAGACGCTCGTATTCGCGTTTGTTGGCTTCAAGGCTTTTGAGTTTGTAACGACAAGAGCCAAAACCGCCAGAAGGGGTGTGGCGCAGTGCAGCAATGGCTTCGGCGGATTCTTTGTTGGTATCGATTAAATCTTCGGTGAGCGCACCGATAATACCGTTGCGACCCGCATAGACATTGGCGATTTTATCAGGATGTTGGCGTGCAGCTTCAATCACACCACAAGCTGAAGCATTAATCACTGCGGTGACACCACCGGATTGTGCATAAAAGGCATTTTTTGCCATGTTGTCGTCTCCTTGTCATTTTTTAAGGGAAAAAATCAAATAGTCATCGTCTTTTCATATTATTAGACTTGTCCAGGCTTAAACGCTGTAGCGAAAAGCAGCGGGATTGAGTGGTTTTTTTCGTTCATTTGAGGCGAATAGTCATTCTATTGAACGAAAAGGAACGGGAAAAACCGCCAATATCCGCTGTTTTGCAGCCGGTGTCTTAAGCCTGGACAAGTCTATTTATCAGGCTGCTTCTAAAAAGCATGATGAATCGTTTATGAAAATGAACGAGACATTTTGCCATATTCTACGTTGAATTCAGCCTACTTACGGTATCAGAAAAATGTATGTGGGCATTGCCTTTTCCCGTGAGGAAGATTTCGCGGCTCACGCCTTAATATCCATTGACCCATGAGGGGGATTTTTATAGCGCTCAGAGCGCACCATTTTAGTGCAAATCGTTCTCTAACTCCCACTCTTTGACCGTGCATTCTCAAAGGTTTTAGGGGTAAACTGCACGGCTTTTCTAGCTTTTTGTTGCATGGCACAATTTTTGTGATAACAGTATGAGAGTGCCCAAATGGAAATCAGTTGCTTACAAGGAGAATAACCGTGGAAATGCTTCATCTGGGTTGGTTGATGCTATGTGCTGTGTTAGTCATGTTAATGCAAGCGGGTTTTATGTGCCTGGAAAGTGGCCTGACGCGCAGTAAAAATAGCATTAATGTGGCTATCAAAAACCTTGCAGATTTTGGCGTGTCCATTCTCTTATTTTGGCTGTTGGGCTATGCATTAATGTTTGGCGATTCCTGGTTCGGTTGGCTAGGCACGCGGTATTTCTTGTTTGAAGCCAGCGAAGTGCCTGCACAAGCCAGTGTTTTTTTCCTGTTTCAGGCGGTGTTTTGTGGCACAGCAGTGACGATTATTTCAGGCGCGATTGCCGAGCGCGTGCGCTTTCATTCTTATTTGCTCGTTACCGTATTGGTGTCTGGGCTGATCTATCCTGTCTTTGGGCACTGGGTGTGGAACGGTGCCAATGAAGGTGCAGCCAGTGGTTGGTTAGGCGCTTTAGGCTTTGTCGATTTTGCAGGCTCCACCGTGGTGCATAGTGTCGGCGGCTGGGTGGCTTTGGCGGCTGTGCTGATTGTTGGGCCGCGTTTAGGACGTTTTCCTAAAAACCGGACACAAGCCCCGCGTGACATTCCCGGACACAGTATGCCAATGGCGATTTTGGGCGTGTGGTTATTGTGGATTGGCTGGTTTGGCTTTAACGGCGGCAGCTTATTAGCGTTGGATAGCAGCGTAGGTGGTGTGTTGCTCAACACCTTGTTAGGTGGCACAGGCGGCATGATGATGGGGGTTTTAATGAGCTGGAAACGCTATCAGCAAATCGATGTAAAAACCTTGCTCAACACCACTCTTGCAGGTTTAGTAGCGATTACAGCAGGCTGTCATTTGTATGATTCAGGAAACGCTTTGTTAGTCGGTGCGCTAGGCGGAGTAGTCATGCTGTTAGTAGAAGAACAACTGCTGCGCTGGCGTATTGATGATGCCGTGAGTGCTTTTCCCGTTCACACCGCCGCTGGCATTTGGGGCACCTTAGCCGTTGCGCTATTTGCACCCGCTGGCAGCTTTGGTGTCGGCGTTAGCATGATGGATCAATTCTTTGTGCAATTCCTCGGCGTAATGGTGTGTGCGGTATGGTCTTTTGGATTAGCCTATGTATTGCTTAAGCAATTAGATCAACGTTATCCCTTACGTATTACTCGCAAGCAAGAACAACTGGGCTTAAATATTAGCGAGCATAATGCTTCCACTGAATTTGCTGAGTTGATACACACCATGAAAGTACAAGCCGCTACCGGAGACTGGGATTTGCGCGTTTATGCAGAACCGTTCTCTGAAGCCAGCCCCGTGGCACATCATTACAACCAAGTCTTAGAAAAACTGGGGCAAGAAACAGAAAATGCACGACAAATGGCCTCTGTTGCACAAGAAGCACGCTTGCAAGTAGAAACCGCACATCTGCATTTGAAATCACAATATGAAGAATTGCAGGCCACACAAAAAATCGCCTACTCTAATGCTCAGCAAGTGGATGAATTACAAACTTTAAGTGATGAACTGCGTCACGCAAAAGAAGATGCTGAAAAGGCTAATTCACATAAAAGCCGATTTATTGCCAATATGAGCCATGAATTGCGCACGCCATTAAACGCCATTATTGGTTACAGTGAAATGCTTGAAGAAGAAGCCGATGATTTAGGTGAAGAAAGCATGACTCATGATTTGAAAAAAATTCGTGCTTCAGGCAATCACTTACTGGGTTTGATTAATGACATTTTAGACTTGTCTAAGCTGGAAGCCGGAAAAATGACCTTGTACTTAGAATGGTTTCATGTCGAACATTTATTGCATGATGTCAGCGCCACGATTCAGCCTTTAATTGAAAAAAATGCGAATCAATACACCTTGAAAATTGATAGCACACCGGGACGTGTCTATTCTGATTTAACCAAAGTACGACAGATATTGTTTAACTTGTTAAGTAATGCTGCGAAATTTACAGATGATGGACAAGTCAGTTTACGAGTTGAACGCTGTGTGCAAAAGGGAGAAGAAAAGCTGTTGCTGGAAGTGAGCGATACGGGGATTGGTATGAGCAAAACTCAACAAGCAAAATTGTTTCAAGCCTTTACCCAAGCCGATGCATCCACCACACGCAAATACGGCGGCACAGGATTAGGACTCACCATTACTCGAAAATTCACTCAATTATTGGGTGGCAATGTTCAAGTACACAGCGCCACTGGCAAAGGCAGTTGTTTTAAGGTGTATTTACCGATTGAAACCCCCACTCCACCGCCTTCTGAAGCGGTAGAAGTCAAGCATCGTCCAGAAGCTGTGGCTTTTGCTTAAACGCTGACACCCATCATGTCCCAATAGCACGCTGGTGGGTTTCGGCACGATAACGTTCATATCTACCCATCCTACTGCGCTGAATGTCAGTGAGGCTTTGTATGGAAATAAGAGAGAGAATATTACAATGTACAAGAACGTATTTTTTTATTGTCCTAATCGCTAGTTAAAACTATGCACTTTAGTGCAAGGCTTTAGCTTTTATTCATAATTTAGCATCGCGTAGCGATTCATTATTTCAATCCGTGGTTGAGTCCACGGATTAAGGGCTTTCAGCCCGCAATATATAGCTAAAATATATCAGTTGTTAAGGCTGCTAGTCCTTGAAGGACTGGCAATCTTGGCTTTGAAGATATCGTAAGCCTATAAATGATGTAATTTAG
>JADGEH010000251.1 GCA_016744475.1 Thiotrichales bacterium
CCACCGCCCTAAGAGACAACTCTTCATTCGGTATTTTTATTTTCCATTGCATGTCATTGCAATAACGACACTTACCATCAAGCTATTGGTAGCATTCATAGGTAGGTACTTAAGCCGGGACGCCAAGCGACATCAATCCCGAGCTTGTCCGCCCGCTGCGTCTATCCCTTTTTGGATGGGCACGCCTGGCTGTCACAGCCAAGAGGCGCATTGCACTGTCAACAGCGCGCTCAATACGGCCGCTACACTTGGAATTGAGCGCTCGCATCAGTGGGGTAACAAAGTGTACGGCCGACATAGCGGCGCGCTGTGTTGAAATTTCGACCTTTGCGGCCAACTGAGTGGAATGTGCCATGAACCGGTTCAAAGCGGCGGCAATGAGACTGGCCCAGATGAGCCCCTTGGCGATGGCCGACTTGCCAGTGTTGAAGGCATGCAGGTTAGCGTAGGACTTCCACTCTTTGAAAAGGAGCTCGATTTGCCAGCGCAACCGATATCCTTCGCGAATGGTTTCGGGATTATAGCGGGCCTTCGGGAGGTTGGTGACCAAATACTGAAACTGCTTATGGGCGAGATTCCAGGTCATAATGAGGCGATGCCGAACAGGGTTCTTTTTGGATCCCCATTCCACCATCAGATCAAGAGCGGGGGCACCCCGCTGGTCAAAGCGGATCGCCTTAAGCTTCTGACCATGGAGGTGAGGTAAAGGGGTGCCATCTTCTTGGTGTGCAGTCACGATACGTGGGTTGATCGAAACGCTGGCGCGGACAATGAAAAAGCCACCAACGGCATCGAGTTCCGCCAGCTTTTTCGTGTCGAAAAACCCACGGTCAGCCAAGTATAAGCTCCCGGCCAGCGACGCCGACTCGGGTTGGTTTGCCCGTTCAGATTCAGTATCTGGAGTAAGGTTAACGTTCATCGGTGTGCCGGTCAGCAGATCAAGGCTGACGTGCAACTCCACTGCGGCTGGGCTCACCTTGTAGAACCGTCCAGGAAGGACATGCATCAGGCTATCTTTCACGGCAAACGACGATCCATCCTGGATCACCACCTGCTTGAATTCAGAGAATAATTCCTGAGTGCGGGCACTGAGTATCTGGTCGGACCACTGTCTCCAAACCACTTTCGCGACCGCTTCCATGAAATCAGGGAAGCTGGGCTTTGCCAGCCGATTATGGAAGGGTTTGTAGGCGACATCGGTACCGAAAAGTGCATTAAATTGCCGCTGCAGGTCAGCCAAAAACTGTATCGGCCTGGCGCCAAGCCCTGAAATCAGCGTCAAGACCATGCGAAACGGTGTCAGCAAACGCTTCTTCTCGCAGTATCCTGTCTGTCTGCCCAATGTATCCAATCGCTGTTCTCCGATGACTTCTTGGAGTTGTCGGCTTACCTTGCTAACCTGCTTCTCGTCCATCTGGAATTCCTCTTGGGGTCATGTTTGGCTTCGAACACCGCCATGATCCTGGATTCCGGGTGGCTTAACAATATGAAAATATTAATGAAAACATAAGCTTATTTGATCCTACCTATG
>JADGEH010000191.1 GCA_016744475.1 Thiotrichales bacterium
CACTTGCCCATTAGCACAGCCTGTGGTGACTAATCCTACGGTTGGGGCGGCGGCTGTACCACCAATGGCGACCCCTTTGTTGGTAGTCGCCGTGACTCCCGTTACTGTCCCGCCTGAGTTAGTATCCGCATCTGCTGCACACGCCCAGTCAGTTCCATCAAACTTCATCACTTGCCCATTAGCACAGCCTGTGGTGACTAATCCTACGGTTGGGGCGGCGGCTGTACCACCAATGACAACCCCTTTGTTAGTAGTCGCCGTGACCCCCGTCACTGTCCCGCCTGAGTTAGTATCCGCATCTGCCGCACACGCCCAGTCAGTCCCATCAAATTTCATCACTTGCCCGTTAGCACAACCTGTGGTGGCTAAACCCACCGTTGGGGCGGCGGCTGTACCACCAATGGCGACCCCTTTGTTGGTGGTGGCTGACACACTGCTGACTCCACCCGCAGCCCCCACGTCATCGGCTTCGCACGTCACCGTGCCATCAGCCGCAATCGCATTAATACTAGAACCTGCGGCACAAGTGCCTGTCACGCGGCGTTGTAAGTAAGTCGTATCCGCCGTTAAGGTAACATCTCCCGTCGCACCGCCGCCGCTTAAACCCGTACCTGCGGTGACTGTCGTGATGTCACCGCCGCCAGCGCCCGCAGGACCGGTTGGGCCTGTTGGGCCTGTGGCACCGCGTGCGCCATCGGCTCCTTTTAAGCTGCTGCCTGTCGGCCAAGTATTATTCGATTTAGGGCCATATAACAGGCTGCTAGCTGTATTGAGGTAAAAATCACCGTCTTTACCTTGTGTGTTGCTGGGAGCAATGGTGCCGCTAAGAATGGTGTTGCCATCAAGACCGTCTTGCCCATTTAGCCCTGGTGCGCCATCAGCCCCCGGCGCTCCTGGTGCTCCCGGTGCGCCTGTAGCTCCCGCAGGCCCTGGTATCCCCGCTGCTCCTGCCGAGCCTGCGGCTCCCGCAGGGCCTTTGAGGCTGATACCTGTAGCCGGCCAGCCTGCATTGGTTTTCGCCCCAAAAAGCTGATAAGCATCGGTATCTAAATAAAAATCACCGGATTTGCCGAGTGTATTGTTGGGTGCCCCTGTACCGCTGAGAAGGGTGTTGCCATCGGTACCAGGTTGGCCCGCTGCACCGGCGGCTCCTGGTAGTCCTGCTGCTCCCGACGCACCGGGTAAACCATTGAGACTTAAGCCTGTAATACGCAGGAAGAATTGATTGTTTTGAGATTGCGCGGGTAAATATTCCATTTCTACGCGGTAGTTATAAATTCGACCATCACGCAGTTCTTGCACTTCGTCAATAATACCCGTGATGTCTTCACCGGATAAAAAAGAAAATAGGTTGCCGTCGCTGTTTTCTACGCTCGGACTATCGAGTGGAATGACTGAATTAATTAAAAATAGGCTTTGTTCACGTAAAGCACCGCTGTCATTGACGCGCTGAAAGGTGACATCAAAGAAGACTTCTGCATTGGACACCGCATCTTTTACTCGCACAGAAGGTAAGGTGAGTTGACCGCTGTTTGGGTCATACCAGGGCGTGTTGATCGGTTCAATCCGAGAAATGTAAACTGAATTGGGTTGAGCAGGGTTGTTTAAGAGGTCAACGCGGTATTGATAAGCAGTCGCGGTGTTGGGTTGAATATTTAATACGGGGATAACAGCAGTAGCATCATTGAAGCCCTGTTGGATGACTTGTGCGTTGTTATCAAGGCTGTTGGGATTGGCGGTAATGTCTTGTAGTTCTAAGATATTTAAAACACTGCCTGGATTGAGCATTCCCGCGCCTTGTAGTTGTAGCTTGACGCGACTGGTGCTCGAAGGACTGCCATCAGAAGCTTGTAATTGCACACTGTCTACTTGCAACAGACCTGTTTGAGGATCAAATTGAGGATGATTAGCCAGTGTATTAAACGAAGCCCCTAAAAGGCTGATGAATACACCTGTCGTCGAATATTTCAACATGTTGCACTCCTTTCTATCAGATAGGTTTCGGTGATTTCCTTACAGATTATGACAGATTATCTGCTTAAAGAAAGGTCGTGCCTAAAGTGCTCAACTGTTGAATAAAAGCGTCTTCATCTAAGACTTTCACCCCCAATTGCTGGGCTTTATCCAATTTACTCCCCGCCTTTTCTCCTGCCACCACTACATCGGTGTTTTTTGACACACTGCCGCTGACCTTCGCCCCCAGCGCTTGCAAATGCGCTTTAGCCACATCACGCGACATCTGCTGTAACGTCCCAGTCAACACCCAAACCTGCCCTTGCAAGGCTTGGCTTTGAGGCGTGTCTACGTGGTCTGCGGTCGTCCATTCCACGCCTGCGGCTTGGAGCTTAGCAATGACTTCTAGGTGATGCGGCTCACGAAAAAAAGCCACAATATGTTGAGCCATGATGTCGCCCACGCCGCTGACCAAGGCTTTTTCTTGATTGCGTAAATCTTCTGGCTGGGCTTGGCGAAGCTGTGTCAAACGACCGAACTGTGCCGCCATCCACTGTGCCGATTCGCTACGCAGTCCACGGATTTTTTGTTGGCTCAGCCATGCGGCTAAATCTTCAGGCTCTTCAATCTCAGGCTGATTTTGCAAATACGCCACAATGTTATCGGCGGTTTTCGGCCCAATGCCGTGAATACCCTGTTTGAGGATAAAATCCTGCTCACCTGCCGCCATGAGTTGCTCTAAGCTACCAAAATGTTCGGCTAAGACTTGCGCGGTGCTATCCCCCACTTCAGGAATACCGAGGGCGAATAAAAACCGCGCCAGCGTGGTATGGCGACTGTGCTCTAAAGCCTCTAATAGATTTTGCGCCGATTTATCCGCCATTAAATCTAGCCCAGCCAGCGCTTCATGTGGCAATTGATACAAATCCGCCACCGATTGCACCAAACCTTTATCCACCAATTGCTCGACTAATTTTTCCCCCAAGCCCTCAATATCCATGGCGCGGCGCGAAGCAAAATGCTCAATGGCTTGCTTGCGTTGAGCGGCACACACCAGCCCGCCCGTGCAACGCGCAGCCGCTTCACCCGACGGGCGAATCACGGGCGAACCACATACCGGACATTGTGGATAAACGCTCAAAAGATTAAACGCCTGACTCCCCGCAGGCCGTTGTTCTAACACGACTTTCACCACTTCAGGAATCACGTCTCCAGCGCGACGCACAAACACCGTATCGCCCACCCGCACATCTTTGCGCTCGATTTCATCTTGATTATGCAAAGTAGCATTGGACACCGTGACACCGCCGACGGACACCGGACGCAGCTTAGCCACGGGAGTCAACACGCCCGTGCGTCCGACTTGCACATCAATCGCTTCCACTTGAGTCAGCACTTCTTGAGCAGGCAATTTATGCGCAATCGCCCAACGCGGGGCTTTAGAAATAAAGCCCATTTTTTCCTGCCCCTCTAAGTCATTGACTTTGAACACCACGCCGTCAATATCAAAGGGCAAGCCGTCGCGTTGCTCGATCATGTCGTGATAATAATCCAAGCAACCCGCCACGCCGACGACCTTGCGCAGTTGTTGAGCAATGCGAAAGCCCCAGCGCTGCATCTGCTGCAATATCTCAACATGCGTATCCGGCAACACCCCGTCTTCAAACACGCCGATGCCATAACAAATCATGCTTAAAGGCCGTTGTGCGGTGATTTTCGCATCCAATTGGCGCAAACAGCCTGCGGCGGCATTGCGCGGATTCGCAAAGGTTTTTTCTCCCGCCGCCGACTGTCGAGTGTTTAATTGCGCAAATCCGGCTTTGCTCATAAATACTTCACCGCGTGCCTCAAGAATTTTTGGATAATCAGCCCCTTGCAAACGTAGCGGAATGGATTTAATGGTGCGGATATTGTGCGTCACATCCTCGCCTGTGCGCCCGTCGCCGCGCGTCGCCGCTTGCACTAAAACGCCGTTTTCATAACGCAAGCTGATCGCCAAACCATCTAATTTAGGTTCAGCCACATATTCCACTTCAGCTCTGTCTAGTTTGTCTCGAATGCGCCGATCAAAATCCTCTAATTCCTCCGCATTGAACACATTAGAAAGCGACAACATCGGCATAGCGTGTTGCACTTGAGTAAAGCCCGCCAAGGCTTCACCACCCACGCGCTGCGTGGGAGAATCGGGCGTGATGAGTTCTGGATGTTGAGTTTCCAGCGCCTCTAGTTCTCGCATCAGTTTGTCGTATTCAATATCCGGCACTTGCGGATCATCTAATACGTAATACTGATAAGCCCAGCGATTGAGGGTGGTGCGTAAGGATTGGATGTATTCAGAAGGATTCATAAAGGAAATTCCACAGATTTATGTTATTTCTATAATAAAATAACATCAGTTGTATTATTTAATCCGCTTTAAGCCTTTAAAGGCTTAGCGTTTGCGTTGCCTTTTAAAGCGGATAACTTGAGTCGTACCACTGAGATCATTTTGCTATAGGGATATGAAATAATTTGTACGACAGGCTCTCATTTCACGCTTTATATCCAAAGCTTATGAGTCATTTAACTCGTACAACTGAAATAATATCCCTATAGTTATGCAAGCCAATAGGATCACTGCCATTTAAGTGAAGGGTTTTTAGCCCCAACGGGGCGGTATCCCTATAGCCCAGGGCAACGCCCTGGGTTCAGTCGATGATGCCCACCTGGCCCTGAAAGGGCGCAATAAAAGGCGGCATGGCGTTTTATGTCGCCCTTTCAGGGCTAAATCTCTTCTATCCGTTTAACCTAGGGCGTGGCCCTAGGCTATAGAGATGACGCCCCTTTGGGGCTTCACTGAATGGCAGTGATGCAGCGCATGGGAACCAGTTAAACATCGTTTGGA
Organism: Thiotrichales bacterium; assembly: GCA_016744475.1. GTDB lineage: Bacteria > Pseudomonadota > Gammaproteobacteria > Beggiatoales > Beggiatoaceae > BB31. The sequence continues at coordinate 4,838 of JADGEH010000191.1, forward strand.
AACGCTGGCGTTCTTTGCGCCTCTAGCGCCGTTTGCGTGGCCTTTTAAAGCGGATAACTTGAGTCGTACCACTGAGATCAGTTTGCTATACAAAAAACCTTCACCCTGTATTTGTCGGATGTTCAAGCAAGGGCTTTTTTAGCAAAAGTGCCACAACACCGCCTAATAAACAGACCCCCAGCAAGAACAAATGTAGATTCACCGCTGCTTGTGTCGCGGTGCGCGTGTCCAGCCCAAAAGGCAGCAATGCCGCCACAATACCCGCTTCGTAAGTGCCCACCCCGGCGACACCGTGGATCGGCAGCACGCTGCTGAGTTCTCCGCCGACCGCACCCAATAACGCCGAAGTGCTGGGCACACTGACAAATAAACTCAGCACCCAAGCAAATACGCCTAATTTCACCGTCCAATTCAACAGCGTCCACCACCACGCACGCCAAAAAGCGCGGGCTTGCTGTGGTAAACCGGCTTGAATTTTATCTAATAAAGGATGCCAGCGCGGCGACAGACAGTGATACAAACGCTGCAAACCCGTTTGCTGCCAGCGATACACCCACCAAGGCAAGCTCAGCCAAGCAAGCATCAAGGCCGTTGTGCTCAATGCCGATAACCCGTGTGAAGCCAAAGCCAACAAAGCCAATGCACCAAGACTGTGCAAATCCAACCCGCGAAACCACAACAAAGTCGCCGTGGATTGGGCGACAGAAATCTGGAAATAACGCTGCATTAACACCGGAAAAGACACTTCTCCCGCCCGCATGGGTAAAAAATTATTAAACAGATTATGCAACAACATCAGACGCAAACAGGCGATAAAACTGTGTGGGTGAAAATAATCATACAGCCGCACCGCCCGCAAGATATAACTCACAAATACCAGTACACAAGCCCACAATAAAGCCAGCCAAGACACCGCTTGCCAAGGCGCTAAAAGCTGTTGCCAGCCCAGCCAATATTCAATCGCCAGCACAAAAAAGAGGGTGAACAGAACACTAAAAACGGGCATGAAACGTAAATGAGTCATCTTATTCACGCCGAGAGAA
>JADGEH010000192.1 GCA_016744475.1 Thiotrichales bacterium
GCCCATGCTGGCGTGACCGCGCACAAACCTACCATCAATGCCGATGTCCTTTGCACCGTATAAACCCCACTCTCGACAGACCTGAACGAAGTCTCGGTTCGCCGCTTTCAGGGCATCCAGATTATTTTTACGAAAGTGAGCGATTGCGGCATGGCTTGGTGTCAGCCCGGCAAGCAGCCATATCACTTCCATATTCCGCTGCGTCTCTCGCTCCAACATGCGACTGGAACGCACCTTGTTCATGTCCCCATACAAGTACCATTTGAGCATCGCCGACGGCGGATACGCAGGCTGACCCCCTTGCAGACTGCCTGCGTCTGTGTAGGTAAAATCCAATGCCTGTCAATCCAATGTGTCCACATCAGCGTCTATCGCTCTGACTACGTTGTCTTCTGAGACAGATTCATCAATACTCGCTGGCAGCAGCAGACTTTCGTAACGGTTTGCACCTTGTTTGTAACGGCGTTCTAACATGCGGGGTTTTCTAGTTGATGGTAGTTTCGCTATTATAACCTCTGAGTTCTTTTACAGTCTCGGCGCATGGGAACGAGACAAAGCATTTTTAGCCCCTTTGGGGCGTGATTGATACAGCCCAGGGCATCGCCCTGGGTGATGGATACAGCGAATATCTAGCCCTGAAAGGGCGACATATCATTTTATGTTGCCCTTTCAGGGCTGAGTTTTTTCTCTCATATTCCAGGGGCGTTGCCCCTATGTTTGTACCGTTCTCTGGTTTTTCGTCAGGCCAACCCCATTTTGGGGAGTTCTATTCGCAAAATCACTGGACACCAGACATGCCCCAGCTTCCTGCTTCCCAGCATTTAGACCTCAACGGTTTCCGCTTTCATGATCTGTTCTTGCCGCATAAACTGGCTGAACTGGATCAGCAATACCTTTCTGTTTTACAACAAGAATATCCAGACATCCACACGAATTTATTGGCTTGGCGTGAGGGGCAGACTTTCACTCCTGAAGCCTTGAGCGCCTTGCTGATTACGGCGGGTCAGGTATTGGATGATTTTATGGCGGACATGTTTAGCATTAAAGCCGCGCACACCGCCTCGCGGGAAAACATCAGCGCTCAAGCCCCGGTGTTTTATTTCAAAAAATGGTACGTGCTGCGTAAAGCGCGGCGGCGGATGAAGCGCTTAGATGACGTGGCACCTTTTGCAGAGCTAGATGCTTGGTTACACAGCGAATTACAGGCTCATGCCAGTGACTTCACGGATAAAGAATTAGCCGTGGCTCAATTGGCACAGCAATGGATGGACAATAAAGACGAGCACGCTGAAGAGATTGAAAAGCTGATTCAATGGTGTGTCCGCGTGTTGGTGGAACAGCGCTTGTCGGATTGGGTCAGTTTTCGCTTGCCGACGCAAACCGATCATAGCGATCTGGTACCGCTGAAACCACTGCCCAACGACGATGCCTTGAAACGCTTGCACAGCGACATGCTGCGCCCGCGTGATGGCTTTAAGCTCACCGATCAACGCATGTCGCAGCGCGATGTGCTGGGCGAAATTGATTATTGCGTGTATTGCCACGAGCATGATGGCGATTTTTGTTCTAAAGGCTTTCCAGTGAAAAAAGGCGATCCGGCGCAGGGTTTGAAGAAAAACCCGCTGGATGTGACCATGACGGGTTGTCCGCTGGAAGAAAAAATCTCGGAAATGCATGTACTTAAGCGCGATGCCTTTAGCATTGGTGCGCTGGCGATGATCATGTCGGACAACCCTATGTGTCCTGCCACCGGGCATCGCATTTGTAACGATTGCATGAAAGCCTGCATTTATCAGAAGCAAAGCCCGGTAGACATTCCGCAAGTGGAAACCCGCGCTTTAAGCGATGTGTTGAATTTGCCTTGGGGCGTGGAAATGTATGATTTGCTGACGCGCTGGAATCCGCTGCGCCAGCGGCAATATCTGCCCAAATCTTACAACGGCAAGAAAATCTTAATCGCCGGAATGGGGCCTGCGGGTTTTACCTTGGCGCATCATTTATTGATGGAAGGTTGCGCCGTGGTGGGCATCGACGGCTTAAAAATCGAGCCGCTGCCAGGGCATTTAATCAATGCGCCTGTGCGTGATTGGTCGGTTTTGGAAGAAGCGCTCGACCAGCGTGTGATGGCGGGTTTTGGTGGCGTGGCGGAATACGGCATCACCGTGCGCTGGGATAAAAACTTCTTAAAATTGATTTACTTATCGCTGGCGCGACGGCCTTATTTTCAAGTCTATGGCAATACCCGCTTTGGCGGCACGCTGAAACTCGATGACGCATGGAAGCTGGGTTTTGATCATGTTTCAATGGCGGTCGGTGCGGGCTTGCCGCAAGCGCTGCCGATTCCTGGCAGTTTGGCGCGAGGTATGCGCCAAGCCAATGATTTCTTGATGGCTTTACAGCTCACGGGCGCGGCTAAGCGCGACAGTTTGACCAATTTACAAGTCCGTTTACCCGCCGTGGTGATTGGCGGCGGTTTGACGGGCGTGGATACCGCGACAGAAATTCAGGCGTATTACGTGGTACAAGTGGAAAAAATCCTGCAGCGGCATGACATTTTAGTCGCACAGCATGGCGAAGCTTGGGTGCTGGAAGGATTGGGTGAAGAATCCCGCGAGATTTTGCAGGAATTTTTACAACACGGACGCGCCATTCGCGCCGAACGCCAGCGTGCCGCCGTCGCCCAAGAGTCGCCACAATTTGCACCATTAATACAAGCTTGGGGCGGTGTGACCATTGCCTATCGCCGCAGTTTGCAAGCCTCGCCCGCTTATATCAGCAATCATGAAGAACTGATTAAAGCCTTTGAAGAAGGCATTTATTACCGCGAACATCTGTCACCCACCGTGGTGCGCGTGGACAAATACGGGCATGTGCAAGCCTTGGTGTGCGAAGAAAAAGACGCTGCCGCCGACACCGTGCTGCCTGCGCGTTCGATTTTAGTTGCCACCGGAGCGCGTCCCAATGTGGCTTATGAGTTTGAAAATGCAGGCACTTTCCGCCGCGAAAAATTCCAGTATCAAACCTATCACAACACTGAAAACGGTTTAGAAGCCGTGCCTGTCGCCGAGCATTGTAAAGACAATGATTTTGGCGCTTTTACGTCTTACGACAGCCACGACAAGCGCGTGTCCTTCATCGGCGACACTCATCCCGTATTCCACGGTAACGTGGTCAAAGCCATTGCCTCTGGACAGCGCACGTATCCGAAAATCCTCGCCTTGCCCAGCTTTCAAAACATTGACCGCTTGACGGGCGATGACGTGGAATTTTCTGAATTCAAAGCCCATTTGCGCCATCAATTACAGACTTTCGTCATCGCCGTGAAACGCCATACGCCCAGCGTGGTGGAACTCGATATTCATGCGCCGATGGCGGCTAAAGCCTTCAAACCTGGGCAATTTTTTCGCCTGCAAAGCTTTGAAAGCACTGCCCAACGGGTGTGCGATACCTTGCTACAAACCGAATCCATTGCCGTATTAGGCGCGGGTGTCGATCAAGAAAAAGGCATTGTATCGGTGATGATTATCGAACAAGGAGCCAGCACGCGCTTATGCGCTCGCTTAAAACCTGGCGAACCCGTGGCGCTAATGGGCCCCACAGGCGTGCGCACCCGCACTGAATCCAATGGCGCACCAGAAACCGTGCTGTTCTTAGGCGGTCGCTTGGGCGCTGCGGATATTCGCACCGTCGGCCCTGCACTGCGTGCCGCAGGCAGTCGCGTGATTTACATGGCGGGTTTTCGTAGCGCTGAAGAAGTCTATTGCCAAGAGGATTTGGAAGCCGCAGCGGATGTGATTGTGTGGGTCACAGAAAGCGGTGCGCCTGTGAAAACCCGTCGCCCGCAAGATTGTGCGGTGGTGGGCGATTACATGAGCGCGATGCTCGCCTACGCTAAAGGGAATTTGCACGAAGACAGCCAACCGCCCATCGCTTTACAAGCTGTAGACCGCGTGTTGATTGTCGGTAGCACAAAATTAACCCGCATGGTACGCGAAGCCCAGCAAGGCTTTTTACAGGATTATTTAAAACCCAGCACTCAAATCACCGCCTCGGTTCACAGCAGTATGCAATGCACGCTCAAAGGCGTGTGTGCGCAGTGTTTACAATGGCAGATTGATCCGAAAACCGGCGAGCGCACCAAAGCGGTGTTTGCCTGTTCTTGGCACAATCAGCCGATAGACATGGTGGATTGGGACAGCTTAGATGAGCGCCTAGGACAAAACCGCTTGCAAGAGCATTTGTCCAATCGCTGGTTGGATTATGTGTTTGAGCAGCATTAAACATTAAAGGTAGGGTTTGCGCCGCTCGCTTTTTGCGGCGCGAACGTAAGTGATTAACGGAATTATGTGCCCCTACCCACTCACAGGAATACAATGGAGTTATTTATGTCAAGTATTTATGGTGATATTTCAAGTGTCGAGGATGTGCTTGAGTTAGCGGATGGTTATGCCATTTAGCAAGCTCTTTTTGCCGCTGCACGCATAGGCTTAGCAGACCATCTTTTAGAAAGTGCCAAGACAGCAAAAGAGTTAGCCGTTCTGACACAAACACATCCCCATAATTTACAAAGCTTACTCAATATATTGGTGAGTTTAAAACTGTTAGCAAAAAATGATTCAGAAGAGTTTTCATTAAATACAGTTGCTTATTGTTTAGCCTCCAATACACCCAATTCAATTCGACATTATTTAGTGGCTTGTGCCGAGCAGGCATATCCCGTTTGGGGCGAACTTTTATATAGTTTGCAACAGGGTGAAAGTGCATTTGAACATCTTTATCAAATGTCTCCTTATGAATATATGCAGCAGTATCCCGACAAGGCCACTACATTTGATAAAGCCATGTTAGAGCTATCCTCAATGGCCGATAATGGTATTACTGAAGTTTATGATTTTTTCACTAAAAATAAACTGATTGATCTCGGTGGAGGAACCGGGTATTTCTTAAAAACGGTTTTAACCAAATATTCGCATATGCAAGGTGTCTTACTAGAAATACCTGCAACGATAGAAAGAGCGAAAGAAGAACTCACCCATAGCGGACTTATCTCGCGTTGTCAGCTTGTTTCTGGCGGTTTTTTTGAGGACATCCCTAAAGGAGGCGATGTTTACGTGCTGCGTAATACGCTCAACGACTGGAGTGATGAAAAAGTCATTGAAATATTAAAAAACTGTCGATTAGTCATGAATGATGCACCATTATTGATTATTCAGCGTTTACATTCTAAACATGAAACTTTATTAAATACACTCCTCTTAAATATGAATCGTTCTTTAATGCGTTCAGCCACAAATGGGACAGTACGCAGTTTTGAGAAACTGGAAGCATTGTGTCGTGCTGCTCAATTAGTGTGTAAGCCGCCCATTCCTACTCATGCACATAATGAAATGATGATAATTGAAGCTTATTGCAAAAGCGAATAAGACACTCAGGTTCTCTTGTTTCCAAGCCAGGTAGGATGGGTAGAGGCGCATGATGATGTTTAATTGGGCTATGAATTTTATCGCGCCGAAACTCATCATTCATCCCTCACCGAAATGATGGGTTTCGCTCTGCTCTACCCATCCTACCGCTATATAGAGATAATTCTTCAAACATACGACCACTTAAAACTAAAAAACGATTATAATATATATTCGATTTATTATTACATGAGATTAAAGAATGACGCTTGATGACTTAATCAATGAGGGTGACCCTCGTGAAATTAAACGTGCTATGTCTACAAAGATGTTTTTGTCGGGTTCAAATAGAGAAATGATGAGCCATGTTCTCAACGTAGGTGTTGATGTTGTCACTCAGTGGAATCGAGTCTATCGTGAACAAGGTGCAGAAGGTTGACTATTGGGATACATAGGCAGTGAAGGATATTTTACT
>JADGEH010000193.1 GCA_016744475.1 Thiotrichales bacterium
CGTCATATCCGTGTGTGAATCAGCATGACACTATCAGGGGGTTAGCTGGGTTAATAGTGGCCCCCACACACCTTTACGCCATTCGCCCGTTATCTTGCGTACATATTTTTGCGTGACACGAATGCGAGGACAACGGCCTAAACGCTTAACAATCGGCGGCCCTGCATTGTAAGCACATAGTCCTAGCTTAACACTGCCAAAGCGCTGAATTTGTTGAGTTAAATACTTTGCTCCACAGTCTAGGTTTTTCTCAGGCTCGTATAAATCACGGGCGCTTAGACCACAAGTCGCTTTAGCGGTGGCGGGTAATAACTGGGTTAAACCAACAGCACCGCGACTGGATACAACACGAGGCCGCCAAGTGGATTCATGCTTGACCAAAGCACGAAACAGATGAGTATTTAAGCCATACTTTTGCGCAGCTTGATCGGCTAATTGCTGCAAATGCCACTGTTTCTGTGAATGTTTGGAAGAGCTTTTAGACATCGCAAAAGCTGAAGACTGCAAAGAAAACAATAAAAACATCAAAAAAGTTGTAAATAAACGTGAATATGTAGACATAAAGTGCTCCTATCCGCATGGAAAGTATAGATGAGTCGTCACCCAGTCTCTCCTTTGGTATTAGGCTCTGTTGCACAAAGATTAGACTTGTCCCGGCTTAAAACATCGACTGCAAAACAGCGGATATTGGCGGGTTTTTCCGTTCATTCTCGTTGAATAGAATGACTATTCGCCTCAAATGAACGAAAAACCCCACACCATCCCGCTGCTTTTCGCCACGGTGTTTAAGCCGGGACAAGTCTATTCTGTACAAGCAGGCTATTTTTTATGCCGTTAGTGTAGCTGATTTCGACTAAAAAGTAACACCATGTTGTCTAAAAACAACAGGCTCTAAGTATCAGAGGATTTTTCCAACTGTTGCTGCAAGCGTCGAAAAACATCTTTAATATCATCAGCGCCTATGCCTAATTCAGTAGCCATCTGATTGAGCATCACGCGGTGTTCATGCAACAAAGGCCATTGACCGCTTAAATGCGCTAAAAATTGCGCCATCATCATCACCACCGTGTCGATCCCTTGCGCATTCAGTCCCGCCCCGATATGGCGTATATAGTCCAACAAATCACGCGGATCATCGCGGGCTGCTTGCAAGGCTGCTTGCGCATCGGCTTTGCTCAGTTCTGTTTCGGTCGCAGCTTGATAGCACTGACACATTAAATTCAGATGAGCCTCATTGATCGACGTGGTGCGAACAATATCCGCCATAATGCGACGCAAGGCGTAATGATGGGCGGGGAGTTGCTCCGGTTGCTCTAATACGCTGGGATGAAAACTATTTCCGCACACTTTGCATTCAACATATTCTTTAAAAGTGTCTAAAGGTAATAAGGGGATAAAAAACAGTGTGAAATAATTTTTTTGACAAATATGCTGATAAGCCCGCGTTTGTTCACAATGCGGACAATGAAACTGCCCTTCTTTAGGTGCCTTATTGAGCACCTCTTCTCCGAATAAAAAAATCATAATGTGTGGCTCTTCTCTATGTGTTTTAACCGTGTGTTTTTAGGGGTTGTTACTAGGCTGTCGAAATATGAGTATCCAGCTATAGGAATATTAATTCAGTTGTACGACAGACCTAACAGGTTTCAAAAACCTTGTATGTTAAAGCCAGTGAGGGTTAGCTACCCTCACACTGGACATTAGAGAGGCTGTTAAAAATCTCAGGCCTCGAGCCTGCCTGACATATAAGTTATTGAATTTCATCAGTTTAGAAAAAGTTTCAGACTGAACGGTATCGAAGGTCTCAGAACCTGTATGAACAAGGACAGTCAGCACACTGATCATTTTAAGGTGTTCCTATGAATTTTCTCGGCATTGACGTTGCAAAAGAAAAATGGGATGGTTCATTATTGCGCTCCCATTGACTCAATCAACCGTTGCACAAAACGGTGGCCAAGACACCTGATGGTATGACCACATGACTCACATGGGCCATGAAGAAAGCGCATGGCACAGTGAATGAACGCTATGCCATTTTAATTGATTGGAACGCACCGTGAGTTGAATGGTGCTGGGCTTGGGTGGCACAGGAATAACAAGGCTTGGCGCGGCGCTATTCCTGGGCACAAAATAAAAATTCCCATCAATAGACAATTCGTACCAAGGGGTTTGCTGATTTTTGGTGCTGCTTTTTACCGCGCTACGGTTTTTTTTCAATACTTCTTCCAGCTTTAAACCAGATTGCCGTATGAAGCTTAATAAGTGCGTGGTGTACGGACTGTTGCGCCCACCAAGACTGTCAATCGCCACATTGCCCGGCGCGGTGCCATAAGCAATCAGCGAACCCTCGGCACTGGGCATTCGCGCCAAACCACGAGTCAAATTACGGCTGAAACCTTTGAAGGGATTATTGCGACAAGCATCCAAAATCACGATATTGAGTGGGCTTTTTGCCGCTTTCATCACGCCCAACGCATAACCGGTAGGCACGGCTTTGTAGCGCAGATGCTCGGCGGCACTGATGGCTTGCACCGCCCCGATGGGAATCAGGTAATTTTCACCCGCGTATTGCACCCCGTGACCGGAGTAATAAAACAGCGCATCGGTATTGCGATTCAGCTTTTCGCCAAATTTCTGCACCGCACTTTTCATTTCCGCCTGGGTCGCGTTCAGCTTGAGCGTGACCCGAAAACCGCTGTTTTTTAATGCTGCGGCCATGTCTCTGGCATCGTTGACGGGATTATCCAAAGGTTAAACTTGATAGCTTTGATTGCCAATCACCAAGGCCGAGCGCTGGCGTTCAGCATGAGCGGGTAAACTGATAAGTAGGATAAGAAACACTAAAAAACGCATGGGCAATCTCCAGCCGTGTAGAGTGAGCAAAAGCCATTCATTATATTGAAAAAGAGTTTAAATAGACCACGGCATACCCACCATTTGAATATATTGCTCGTTCCCACGCTTCAGCATCACTGCCATTAAGTTAAGCCAAGGAGTATTGCAAGCCGTTGATTTTATTCCCCCTCCTCGCAGGAGGGGGCGAGGGGGTGGTGATGGAAAGCCGTGTAGGGTGGGCAAAAGCCGTCCGTTATATTGAAAAAGAGTTTAAATAGACCACGGCTGCCCACCATTTGAATATTTTGAACCTATCGTGATGGTGGGCAAAACCCGATGTTAATTCATATTATTTAAGGTATGACCCGTCGGGATTTTGCCCACCCTACCTGGCTTCTTAAGTGGGCGCGAGACGCTGTTTTGGTGCCCCGACACGTCCGGTATCACCCAGTCACCTTCGCACTCCGCTGCGACGGTCACTGCCTTCCTCCATGACTATACGGCCAATATATTGTGTCTTGGCAACACCCGCGATGCGAACCAAAACCCTTTGCATCGCTGGCGCCACCGTCCAAAATGATGCCTTGTCGCGGGCTACTCGACCCCGGCTGCGCCTCTCCCTGTCTCGCAGCGGGCGGTGGATCGCAGCGAAAAATCTTTCTTTTCAGACAAAGGGTTGATTTTTTAAGTGGCGTTATAACGATTTTTGTGCCTCCATGTGTTTTGCTGCGCAACAAGACATCTTTAGGCCGCATCCATAACCTACTTAGAATGATGAAGTTTTTTTGTGGATGACACAGAATTAAGGGGGTTTAATGCCTCATTAAAAAACAGGAAAGCACCCAGAATGGATGCTATTATTAGATCAAGAAGCTGTCTGGCTAATAGAAGTCGTAGCGAGGTTAAACTGATTTGAGCCAGGTTATTTCAAGATTTGAGGCGAATAGTCATTCTATTTAACGAAAATCTTGGAATAACCTGGCCAAATGCAGCTTGACCGCAGCCGATTTATATTGGCCAGACAGCTTCTAATAGAAATCAGTAGTATTCTTGTGCGACACCCCCTACTATTATTATGGATGAATGGCAGGTCAGCATAGCAGTATAAGAATTCAAAATTTTTAAGCAGACAGTGAATAGAATGAAAATGTCATGTTTTTCCACACTTTAATGCCCCCTGGTGTGGAGCAATGGCTGTTTTGCAGCGCTGCATCGAGCCTTTGCGTAACTTCAGCCATTAAATTTCAGCGACAGTGAACCCAGGAGTAAAGATCATGAGCATGTGCGCACTTCGCCCCTTTAAGTTATTAAAACTCCTCAGTGTGAGTGTCCTCGCGCTCTCTTTGTATAGCCCTTCTCAAGCCAGCGAACCCCCCGTGTATTCCCCACCGGTTGATGGCAAACCTGATGTCACCGTAGGCGGCGGCACCCGTGGTCATGAAAGCATCGGCGACGATCAATTTTTGAGTGTTTTAGCCACTCAAAGCCACACAGGTTTTACCCTGTCCTCACAACCCACGCTGTATTGGGCGATCACCCGTGATTTAAACACCCCCGTGATGATCAGCCTGAGCAATTTAGATGCCGCCATGCAAAATGGTGAACCTTTATTAGACATTAAGCTCAATCATCCTAAAGCAGGCATTTATAAGCTTGCTTTATCTGATCTTAATCTTTCTTTAAACACTGGCATAGAATACGCATGGGGCGTGGAGGCCTTAGTCGATAAGCAATTTCCTTCCCGTAATCCTAGTTCAATGGCTACATTGAAATGGGTCAAACCTGAATTAAAAGTCTCCGAAGCTTTAGCTCAAGCCGATGAATTAGAACACCCTGCGATCTATGCTAAAGCCGGACTTTGGTATGATGCTTTCGACACCTTATCTCGACTGATGGATAAACATCCTGAAAAATTAGTCGTGTTGCGTCAACACCGTAACTCGCTGTTGCAGCAGATTGGACTACAGCGCATTGCAAAATATGAAAGGATGATTGCTCAAAGCAAGCAATAGCTCAATATGCCAGACACACAAGCCACCGATACCTTTACTAATAATCCTCCCCCTTCTTCTTCTCCCCACCGTCCTAAACTCAATTTTCAACCTAGACACCACCTACGCGGTGTCTCCATTTTTTTTGTCAGTTTTATCATTACGCTCTTATTACTAGGCTGTTGGCGATTAGGTTGGTTTCAATCTTTAGAATTAGCCACTTATGATGCTGTCATTCGCTGGCGACCCGCACAAATACAAGACCCGCGCATCCTCATTGTGGGCATTAACGAACAAGATATTCAAAGCCTTAAACGCTTTCCAGTGACAGATGCTAAACTCGTCGAAGTGCTCAAAAAATTATTAGCACAAGAACCTGCGCTCATTGGTTTAGATATTTATAGAGATGTTCCTCATGGCTTGGAAGGACAAGAAGAACTCCTAGCACTGTTAAAATCTCCCAAATTCATGAGCATCATCAAACTGGGCGGAACTGAAGAAAAAGGGGTACCCGCACCGCCAGGTTTACCTGAATCCCGTGTTGGTTTTAGTGACATGGTGCTGGATTCCGATGCCGTGATTCGCCGCAATCTCATCTATGCCGTCGCTAATAACGGCACCCTCATGCGTTCTTTTTCCTTTAATTTAGCCATTGCTTATTTGTGGCAGCAAGGCATCTCCGTCAAACCCAGCAGCGACAAACCCGAACACTTTTTCCTGGGTAACTCCCTTTATAAACCGCTCAAGCAAATCTCCGGTAGTTATCAAAATATTGATAGCGGCGGCTATCAAGTGATGCTTAATTATCGACCGGGACAAAACATCGCAGAACAAGTCACGTTGATGGACGTGCTAGAAGGGCGCGTGCCTAGCGAAATGATTAAAGACAAAATCGTCCTGCTCGGCACAGTGGCTCCCAGCGCTAAAGACATGTATTTCACGCCTTACAGCGCCCGCCACCGCGAAAACGTCCAAGAACCCGGCATTTTGGTACACGCCCACATGCTCAGCCAGTTTTTACATGCGGCATTAGGCGATCA
>JADGEH010000252.1 GCA_016744475.1 Thiotrichales bacterium
CGTGTAGGCTTTATCTAAATCTTTACCGCGTGATTTATGTTCAACCAGCAATTTACCTTTCCACAATAAATCCACAAAACCCTGTTTACCCCCCAGTTTTTTCACAGGTTCTTCAAAGCTGGCTATACGGCGGCGCTGCATTCCAAACACCTGAAAAAAAGCCTCCCAAAAGGGTTTAGCTTCAGCCTGTTCTCTAGTTTCATCCTGCCATTCTTTAGCAAAAGCAATAGCGCGATGACGAATCTCTTTACGGGGTAATGTGGACATGATTTTTATCTTTATATAGTAAAATTATATAGGGACAATATTTCAGTTGTACTGGAGCATCGTGGTTAAGACCTGACAGGTTTTGGAAACCTGTCAGGTCTGTCGTACAACTGACTTATGTTCTCTATATCAGTTGTTAAAACTGCCAGTCCTTGAAGGACGGGCAGTCTTGGGTTTAGCTATATTAGCCATTTGAATATTTCATACTGCCCTGCGGCTTATTTGAACGTCCCGCCAACAGCAAATACGCCAGCACTAATAAGCCGACTATCATACCGACCGTATATTTAATGACCGGTGCTATGCTGCTATTAGAAGACCAAAAAGCCTCCACCACCGCTGCTAAACTGAGCAACACTATCACCCCATAGACCAAATCTAAACTGCACAAAGCCGCTTGTCGTAATGCCTGTAAACGAGATAAGCGCTTAGGCGCTATCAAGGCATAACCGAGTTTCAAACCCGCAGCCCCGGCTAACATAATCCCTGTCAGTTCTAAACCGCTGTGTCCAGATACAAAGCTGTAAAACGGCACTGAATAGCCAATATGCGTTAAATGCCCCGCAATAGCTCCGATGTAAATACCATTCAGCAACAAAAAAAACACGCTGCCTAAGCCCCACAAAATGCCCGTCGCAAACGTCTTAAACCCAATACTGATGTTGTTGTAAATATAAAAACCGAACATCATTAAATCGCTGTCCGCCTGCCTATCCGTTCCCAAACGCTCGGCACTGGGATCGTACATCGTCTCCATATTGCTGACTTGGCTTTCACTCATGATGCTGTACACCAAGCTCGGCTGAATTTGCACCGCCACCAACAGCCCAAAGAGCGGAGCATAAAACAACACCCCCGCCAGCAGCACCACCCGCCATTCACGCCGCACACTTTGCGGAAATCCGTGACTTAAAAAAGCCACCAGGCTGTGCCAAAAATGCCGAGGGGCGCGATATAAACGCTGATGGCCTTGCAGCACCAAGCGGTTTAAGCGCTCTTGTAAGCCCGACGTGTAATGGCGATCTCGCGCTAAAGCTAAGTGCTGGCATACCTGGCGATAATGATGAGGAAATTGTGCTGTTTGCGCGTCAAAGCCCGCATCAGCCTGGGAAGATTTAGCCGACGCTTGCAGCCAACGTTCTAGCTGTTGCCACTGCGCCTCATGCGCTTGTTCAAAACGATGTTGTTTCATTAATAGAAGTCTCCAGGTCGAAGACTCAGAGTGTATACAAATAC
>JADGEH010000058.1 GCA_016744475.1 Thiotrichales bacterium
TAGAAAATGCCAATCAGAAACTCAAACTTTGCTTTATTCGTCTTATGGTGAAGCGTCTCGCGGCTCATGCCTCTTGAGATTTCAAATGGGTTCTATAGAAAACTAAAGACCTTCCAGATTTTTAAAACCTGGAAGATAAGAACGTTGACGATGTACTAGATTAAAGCATTATCCGCTTGATCCTGATGCAACAGCGCCAGCAACTGTTGCATATCTTCCGGCAAGGGAGCCGTCCATTCCAACCATTCACCCGAAACAGGGTGGCTTAATCCTAAGCGTTCTGCGTGTAAGGCTTGGCGTTTAAACTGTTGCAAATAATCTCGAAAAGCAGGCGCGGCTTCTGGCGGCAAACGCAGGCGACCACCGTATAAAGGATCACCCACCACCGCATGACGCAAATGTGTGAGATGCACGCGAATCTGATGCGTGCGTCCGGTTTCAAGCTTTACGCGCAATAAACTATGCGCTCGAAAACGATGCTCCACACGATAATGCGTGATCGCAGGTTTACCGCCGTTCACCACCGCCATGCGCGTGCGATGCACCGGATGCCGACCAATCGGCGCATCCAAACTGCCGCCTGCGGTCATCACACCATTCACCACCGTTCGATATTCACGCGCAAAAGCACGATCCTGCAATTGTTCGACCAAATGCGTGTGAGAAGTTAGTTGACGCGCTACCACCAATAAGCCTGACGTGTCCTTATCCAAACGATGCACCACCCCTGCACGCGGGACTTTTTCTAATTCCGGGGCGTGATGTAACAGCGCATTGACCAAGGTGCCATCGGCATTACCCGCCCCAGGATGCACCACCAAGCCCGCAGGCTTATTAATAATGAGCAACTGCTCATCTTCAAAGATCACCTCTAAAGGGATATCCTGCGCTTGCCATCCGACCTCTGCTTCTTGTTCTGCGCGTATCTCGATCTGCTCACCGCCACTGACTTTATCGCGGTTTTTCTTAATGAGCGTATCGACAGTGACGTGTCCGGCGCGTATCCACTGCTGCAAACGGGCGCGGGAATACTCAGGAAACAGCGCAGCCAAGGCTTGATCCAAGCGGTAGCCTGCCATGACTTCTGGAATTTTCGTGCTAAGATTTACGACTTCTGACATGATAATGTGACACTTCAATCAACTAAGGAAAAAGCTTAATGATACCCCACCTGTACCGATTATTCGTCAGCCTTTTAGCCATTTCAATCATCTCCGGTTGCGCTCTGTTAAAAGAACCCGAAGACGAAACCCAAGGTTGGTCGGCGAAACAACTGTTAGACACGGCAAAAGCCCATCTCATGAAAGGGGATTATGAGTCCGCGATTAATTACTACGAAATTCTCGAATCCCGTTACCCATTAGGCCGCTTCGCCCAACAAGCGCAACTCGACTTACTCTATGCTTATTACAAATATGAAG
The DNA here is from genome assembly GCA_016744475.1 of Thiotrichales bacterium. Taxonomy (GTDB): domain Bacteria; phylum Pseudomonadota; class Gammaproteobacteria; order Beggiatoales; family Beggiatoaceae; genus BB31. Next base: position 1,422 of record JADGEH010000058.1, read on the forward strand.
AACCCGAATCCGTGATCGTAGCGGCGGATCGGTTTATCAAACTATATCCACGTCATCCACATGTAGACTATGCCTACTACATCAAAGGCTTAGCCAACTTCGACCGCAACTACGATCTATTGCAACGCTATCTACCCATCGACTTAAGCGAGCGCGATCAAATTACCGCCCGCGAATCCTTTGAAAACTTTGCCGTACTAGCACGCCTCTTCCCCGACAGTCGTTATGCCGAAGATGCCCGACAGCGCATGGTGTACTTGCGTAACAATATGGCGCAAAGCGAATTGCATGTAGCCGATTTTTACCTGCGTCGCGGCGCACATCTCGCCGCCCTCAACCGCGCCAAACAAGTGGTTGAAAATTTCTCTCGCACGCCTGCTGCGACCGAAGCACTCGCCATGATGGTCAAAACCTACAAAATCCTCGGTTATGACGATTTAGCCGCACAAAGTGCAAAAGTCCTAGAACTCAACACCCCCAAATAAGCCCCCTATCCTTCTGCTGAGTCAGTACAAATCACTGACTCAGCATTGAACATTCGCGGCTATAAGCTTTTTTCCAAATACTTCCAAAGGTGTGTCATCGATCATGCACAACATTCACGCGCAACGCATACTCATTCTTGATTTTGGCTCCCAATACACACAACTCATTGCTCGCCGCGTGCGGGAATCAGGGGTTTATTGCGAAATCCACAGTTACGACATGGATGCCGCTGACCTACAAGCCTTCAAACCCAATGGCGTCATCCTTTCCGGCGGGCCCGAATCCGTCAAAGAAGCCCCACACATTTGCGCCCCGCAAAATGTCTTTGAACTCGGCGTACCCTTACTCGGTATTTGCTACGGAATGCAAACCATGGCGGCACAACTCGGCGGCAGTGTCGATGCCTCACAACACCGCGAATACGGCTACGCCCAAGTCCGCGCTCGCGGACATTCACAACTGCTCAAAGACATCGAAGATCACGTCAGCCCAGAAGGTTACGGCCTTTTAGACGTGTGGATGAGTCATGGAGATCGCGTCGAAAGCTTGCCCGAAGGCTTCAAAGTCATCGCCAGCACCGACAGCGCCCCCATTGCTGGCATGGCGGATGAAACCCGCTGTTTTTACGGTCTACAATTTCATCCCGAAGTCACCCACACCGCCCAAGGCGAGCGCATTATGCACCGCTTTGTCCACGACATCTGTGGCTGCCAATCCCTATGGACAGCCGCCAACATCATCGAAGACAGCATCGCCACAGTGCGCCAACAAGTGGGCACCGACGAAGTGCTATTAGGCTTATCCGGCGGTGTCGATTCCTCCGTGGTCGCCGCCCTGTTACACCGCGCTATCGGCGAGCAACTCACCTGCGTCTTCGTAGACAACGGCTTACTACGCCTCAACGAAGCCCAACAAGTTATGGCGACTTTCGGCGAACACATGGGCGTCAAAGTCATACACATCAACGCCGAAGAACGCTTTCTTAATGCCCTCAAAGGGGTCAACGAACCCGAACGCAAGCGCAAAATCATTGGCAACTTATTCATCGAAGTGTTTGAAGAAGAAGCGGCTAAACTCAGCAACGCCAAATGGTTAGCCCAAGGCACGATTTACCCCGACGTGATTGAATCCGCTGGCACCAAATCCGGCAAAGCCCACGTCATCAAATCTCACCACAACGTCGGCGGCCTGCCAGAACACATGAAGCTCAAACTCGTCGAACCCCTGCGCGAATTGTTTAAAGACGAAGTGCGCAAACTCGGCGTAGAACTTGGACTCCCCGCAGAAATGGTCTATCGCCATCCCTTCCCAGGGCCCGGCCTTGGCGTGCGCATTTTGGGCGAAGTTCACAAAGAATATGCCGACATCCTGCGCCAAGCCGACGCGATCTTTATCGAAGAACTCTACCGCAGCGGTTGGTACGATAAAGTCAGCCAAGCCTTTGCCGTGTTTTTACCCGTCAAATCCGTCGGCGTGACAGGCGATGCGCGACATTATGAATACGTCGTAGCCTTGCGAGCCGTACAAACCATCGACTTCATGACCGCCCGCTGGGCACAACTGCCCTACGAACTGCTAGACACGCTCTCGCATCGAATTATCAATGAAGTCAAAGGTATATCCAGAGTCGCCTACGATATTTCCGGCAAACCCCCAGGCACGATTGAATGGGAATAAAGCCAATCGATTGATGTAGCCTATCGACCTAGCTTTATGAATGAGGCATCAAGACACCAAAAAACCGCCCCGAAAGGCGGTTTTTTGGTGTAAGAATGAAGTGATTAAGTGCCAATATCTGTTGTTTTGCCGTCGATGTTTTAAGCCAGGACTAGTCTAATCTAGCGACACGCCTTTTTAGCAGCATTCAACTGACTTCTCGTACATCTACTTTTTTTGCCTTTGCCAAGACACCATTTGTCACTTTTTTTCTTCCGCCATGAAGTGATCATGCGCTTTTTGCCATCAGAACAACGCACGGTATATAAACGATAACCGTTGCCTTTACCTGAATAATTAATATTGGTGGGTTGCGCTGCTTGGACAGAAGGTAGAGCGCTTAAGCTCAGTATGACTAAGCAGCTCCCTAGAAAAGTCTGTAAATGTTTCATGATGCCTCCTATCGTTTATCACGGCGCTTTAAGATGGCTCGTTCTAGGTTGGCACCCTTGAGATTGCACTGGGTCAAAATCGCCCCTTCTAATTGTGCGCCTTCAAGGTTGGCATTTTCCAAATTGGCTCCGCTCAGATTGGCTCCGCGCAGGTTTGCACCATGCAAATTGGCTTTTTCCAGATTCGCGCCTTGTAAATCGGCTCCGGTTAAATCGACTCGTGGTAAACCTGCTTCTTCTAGGTTAGCCCCGCGTAAGTTGGCTTCTCGTAAGTTGACGCGATCCATGCGTGCGCGTTCTAAATTAGCGCCATCCAGTTGGGCTTTTTCTAAATTGGCACGTTCTAAATTAGACCGCTCTAGGTTGGCACCACTGAGGGTGGCTTGCATCAGCGTGGCTCCCGCTAAATTGGCGCGATATAACCAAACGCCAGTCATTTGACACGAGACGCATTCATTGGATTCCAGCAGTTTGGCTGTGTTGTCATGGCGTTCATCAGCCATCAGATTGGGCAGACATAGCAGGTAGGTCATGACCAGTACACAGCTATTTTTGATGGGATATGACATGAGGGTTCCTTGAAATATTTGAGAGAGGCAAGAGGATTACTGAGTCGCTTGTTCAGCAGCAGGATTCAGCGCATCGGCATCGAGAATCGCGCCATCTAATTGAGCTGTTTTTAATTCGGTGTCTTGCAAGGCGGCTTCTTCTAAGACGGCACCTTCTAATATGGCATTTTTGACAATTGCAGCACTGATGTCAGCTTGGCTTAGATTCGCCCACAATAAACGTGCTCCGGTTAAATTCACCCAATGCAAATTAGCCGCTTGTAAGTTGACTTCTTCAAGATTGGCGTTGCTTAAGTTAGCGCCTTCCAGATTCACCCCTTCTAAATTGGCACGGTATAAATTGGCTCCGGTTAAATTCGCCCATTGCAGTTGTGCGCCGGGTAATGCGCAATCACTGCATTCATGTACGGTGATTGGATTGGCAGAGGCTTCTAAAATGCTGTCATCCAAAGAAGCATCTTTGAGTTCTGTTCGTTCAAAATTACCATTGATTAAATTGGTGCGTCCCAGTTTTGCACCTTTGAGATTGGCACGGGCAAAGGAAGCATCCGGTATTTGCGCACCATTGAGATTAGCGTTGGTTAAGTTGGCAGCAATCAAAGTGACTTTGAGCAAATTGGCGCGTTCTAAGTTGGCATCTTCCAGATTGATGGAGTGCATGTTAGCGCCTTCTAAATTCGCACCTTCTAAATTGGCTCCACTAAAATTCGCACGTTCTAAATTCGCTCCACTTAAATTAGCACCTTTAAGATTAGCAAGAGAAAGATTGGCCCCGGCTAGGTTTGCACCAGAGAGGTTAGCCCCTTTAAGGTTGACATCTTTCATGTCGGCTTGTTCTAGTGAGGCATCGCTTAAATCAGCCCCTTTCAAATTGGAATGAGATACACGAGCACGTTCTAAATTGGCTTTATGAAAGTTCACGCCTTTAAGCACCGTGCGTTCAAGATTGCCCCATAACAAATTAGCACCGGGTAATTGTGCGCCTAATAAATCAGCACGGTATAAATTGACGGCTTTTAGTAGACATTGAGAGCATTCGTTAGTATCTAGTAATTGTTGCTTATTCGTTTTTACTTGTTCTTCTTCACCGGCAACTAAAGGAAGAGATAATGTAGAGAAGAATAAACTGGAAAGGACAATACCCAGAGAAGCGGTCTTGCGCATAAAAAAACTCCTAACCTAAAGTAGATGTTTCCACACCAACGGCCTGTGCGGATTGGGGTTCACAATAATATGATTCGAGCACTCATCATTAACACATTGATAATGCGGACTTATAAGGCTCGAAGTATAAAGAGATGACACGAAAGCTTCTTATGATGGGCTTTGTCTAGCACCTAGCACAAAAAGGGCTGATAACAGTTTTTATTAACACTACAAGCATCAGCCTTTTTTGCAGCACTGGCTGCGTCACCTTACAAGGCGTGTTCAAAAGTTGACTCTGTTGGACTCAAAACGTCTGGGTAACAAAGTCTTTTTTCTCAGTATGACATATCAACAGAGCCTAAACATTGCTGGATAACGATAGCTTAATTGCCTTCATTAGGCAAAAGCTTCTGCAAGGCTACATTGACCTGAAGTGAGGTTGAAATACGTTGTATGATTTAGGGTTTATTGAGGCTTTGATCAGGGTGGGATACAGATGCCATCCGCTCTGCCAATTTATCCCAAGCCAGTGTTTGTAAGACTTGGGCAAAGCCGTGCATCGTGCCATTTTTGATGGCTTGGCGTTTGTCAGCTTTACGTTTGATACCGTGGAAGGGCAGCATCGTTTCCAATGCTGCATTTTGGAATTTTTTAAGCGGATTCAACACATCTTGACGACGTGTATAAAAGGCATCTTCGCCCGGTGCGCAAGCCTGCCCAAAGACATTGAAATGGCGGCAGGCTAAAGGGCGCAGGGGATGAATACTACAGGCTTCATCGACTAAAAAAGGGCAAGGCTGCCCACTGCTATGTTGGCTTAATTGCGTCTGCACTTTATCGCGTAATTCGCCGCTTAATTGCTCCATGCTGTACCAATAAATCCCCAGTAATTCCAACGGATACACCGGAATCGTCGTATGCGCACGACAACAATGCGCACAGCCTTTGGCACAGGCTAAGCGGCGACCTTGCTGCTCTGCACGCCGAATACCTTCATGAATACCTTGATCGGCCTGCTGATAACTGTCCAACAACATGGGCAACCACGGTGGTTGAGAGGACTCTGTAAACTGCAAACGTGGGATATGGCTTTTGGAGTTCAACGGGTTTAGCCTATTCAATATCTAAAGATGAGTTTTGGCAATATCTAGCCAGATTTTCTGAGCTTTACGATAAAAACTGGGCGCGTTTTGAGCATAATCTAACAATTCTTGAAATAATCGCAGCGCCTGTTCTGTCTGGCCCTGTTTTTTGAGCAATAAAGCATAACGGCACTTGGCTTCCGCCCCTGAGTAATAAGAGGCTAATACTTTGTATTCTTCTAATGCCGCATCAATATCCTCTAAAGCTTCTAAACAACGTGCATACAATAAATGCCCTTCTTGGGATTTAAAATCAGGGTTTTCTTTAATTAAGCGGTCTAAACTCTCTTTAGCTTCTGCATATTTGCCTTGTAAAAAAAAGGCGCGTGCCAGTTCAAACAAAACTTTAGGTTCATGCAGATAAATCCCGACCAAACAGCTCTCTAAGAGTTCTTGAGCCTCTACATACAATTCATGTTCAATACATTGTGCCGCTAGATTGTGTTTGTTATCTACATTGTCAGACACCTTAAGCTCTTGTGCCGCACGTTTTAAATCAATCTCAGGATCAATGGTTTTAATAATACTATGCACGGCACGTCGCGCTTTACGGCTACGTTGTAAATCAGGTAACACTTCACTGAAAAAATAGATGGCACTACCTACGCCAGGAAACAGAAGAATAATGTAAAACCACAGTTTATCGCCGTGATTGCGAATCAAGTGGATGATACAAACAGCTTGAACTCCTACGGATAAAGCCAATAAAATAGGCATCTTCTATCTCCTCATGTCTTCAATAGGTGTCACATCAGCGATAAATCAATCCCATCGCCTGACGCACTTCTTCTAATGTATCGCGGGCTTCACGGCGGGCTTCTTCGCAGCCTTCAGCGATAATAGCTCGCACAGATTCAGAGTCTTCTTGATAATGTTTCACCGTTTCTTGCATCGGCGCTAGTTCTTTTAACACCGCTTCAATAATCGGTTCTTTACAATCAAGACAGCCAATGCTGGCACTACAACAACCTTCTTGCACCCAGGTTTTAACCTCATCAGAAGAATAAATTTGATGCATCTGCCAGACCGGGCATTTTTGCGGATCACCAGGGTCTGTGCGGCGTACTCGTGCGGGATCAGTGGGCATAGTGCGCAGTTTTATCTGCACATCTTTAGGGTCTTCACGAAGAGAAATGGTGTTGCTATAAGACTTGGACATTTTTTGTCCATCCAGTCCCGGCATTTTTGAGGCTTTGGTCAATAAAGGCTGTGGCTCAGGCAAAATCACCCGGCCTTCACCTTCTAAATAACCAAACAAACGTTCTTTATCACCAATGGTAATATTTTGCTGTCCGCTTAACAAAGCGCGAGCCGTTTCTAGCGCTTCTGCATCCCCTTGTTCTTGGTAACGCTTGCGCAGTTCTTTATACAACTTAGCATTTTTCTTACCCATTTTACGCGCTGCATTACGCGCCTTTTCTTCAAAATCTGCTTCACGTCCATAAATGTAATTAAAGCGCCGCGCTACTTCACGGGTCAGTTCTACATGAGCCACTTGATCTTCACCCACAGGCACCAAACCCGCACGATAAATTAAAATATCTGCACTTTGTAGCAAGGGATAGCCGAGAAAACCATAAGTACCAAGGTCTTTACCTTTCAATCGAGCTTGTTGATCTTTATACGAAGGCACCCGCTCCAACCAACTCAGCGGTGTCGTCATAGACAATAACAAATGCAATTCAGCATGTTCAGGCACACGAGATTGCACAAACAACGTCGCCTCGCCGGGATTAATCCCCGCCGCCAGCCAATCGATCACCATTTCCCAAATGCTATCAGCAATACTGCTGGTATCTTCGTAATGCGTCGTTAATGCGTGCCAGTCAGCCACAAAAAAATAGCACTTGTACTCATGCTGTAGTTGTATCCAATTGTGCAGCACACCATGTAGATGTCCCAAATGCAGGCGACCCGTCGGGCGCATACCGGATAAAACACGTTGCGTATTAGCAGGATTCAATACTTAATTCCCCATATTGTCGTAAAGTGACAGAGACCCCATTAAAATAAAGATGGAATACTCGGTGTTACAAAAAATTGATTAAGTCTTCTTTAAAGCAGTAAACCATTAACTGATGTGATCGAAAACATCAATAGCACCACGCCCATGACGTAGCACTTTTGGATCACCTTCAGTCAAATCCAATACCGTGGTGGGTTCTAATGAACAAGGCCCTCCATCAATCACCAGGTCTACATGCTTTTCCAATTGTTCAAATATTTCTTCAGGATCATTTTCCGCTACCTCTTTCCCCGGCATGATCAAAGTAGAACTCATAATCGGTTCATTGAGTGAATCTAAGATAGCATGTGCAATAGCATTTTCAGGCACCCGCAAACCAATGGTTTTACGTTTAGGGTTTTGTAAACGCCGAGGCACTTCACGAGTCGCCTTGAGCAAAAAAGTATAAGGCCCAGGCGTAAGAGACTTCATCAGTCGAAAAGCATGATTATCGACCTTGGCATACAAGGACAACTCCGATAAATCACGACACACCAAAGTAAAATTATGCGAACTATCTATTTGCCGCAAACGCGCAATACGCTCCATAGCCGCTTTATCGCCAATATGACACCCCAGTGCATAACTAGAATCTGTGGGGTACACCATCAACCCACCAGAACGCACAATAGCCACCGCTTGGCTAATAAAACGCGCTTGAGGATTATCAGGATGGATTTCTAAGTACTGTCCCATGTTTTTTTCACCGAGCCTTCAAAAAGAGGCTGAATTCTAAAGTAAAGCCGTAACAGCGTCTAGCACAGTACTCGACACATTAAAAACGCTTTGCTCAATAGACTTGTTGCAAGGGGTAGGCATCGTAGCGAAAAGGCGTGGTTTTGAGGCGGTTTTTTCGGTTTTTTGAGGCGAATAGCGGGCTATTTAACGAAAAAAAGCGGAAAACCTGACCAAAAGGGCGCATTTTCGCTTCGATTCCCCATCTTCGTATAGGCTCTTAACTTAATGGCAGTGACGCAAGGCGCGTGGGAACGAGGGAACGTCTACGGGCTGCCCCACGTTTGGCTGCTGCTGTCATAACGAAAAACCATGTTATCCACATCATCTTGCGCTGTCGCATCCCAATCCCTAGACACCACATACAATTCACCGTTTTGAATCTCAGCCCTTGCAGCACCTGGCGCACTCAAAACAATGGGCATATCGGTTAGCGTCTGCCAAAGATGTGATTCAAGATCATAGCGATAGACTTCTTGAGTAAACCACACAAAAGGCCCTGTCGCCCCCGCAGACACATGCAAAACGCCCAATAAATATAAAGCCTTATCATCTGCTATCGCTAACACGGGATTGGTGTTCGGTAGAGTGATGCTGGCTTCCCAACTGTCCAGGCTCGGATCATAAACATCCATCAGCGTGCTCGGCATGGCAAAGCGTATATTGAGAGAATAAAAGCTATCCTGAGCACCGCCAATCACATACAGTTTGTCTCGAATGACCAAGGTGTGATGATTAAAATGCGGATGAGGTAAAGGGCTGCCCAACGACCATTGCTGGTTTGCGGTATCAAAAATTTCAAGTACAGGCGTAGGAACGGTGATGCCGTTTTTTTGTAAATGCTCGCCGCCGATCAAATAGGTTTTCCCCGCCAGCGTGGTGTTGGTGTGCCCCGTGCGCTGTAAGACTTGATAAGCGGGGGCTAAGTCTCGCAACGCAATAGACGCGACATCCAGCACAAAACACGATAAATCCGAGGAATATAAATCTGCTTGATACGCTTGTGTTGTACCTTGATGGGCGAATTCCAGATAAGGCAAAGACAGCTTGAGCGTCTGTGTATCATGCCAAGATAAATGCGCGGTATCAGACGCTAAAAGGTGATGGCTACTGACACAAACATAGAGACTCAAGGCAAGGAGGCTGTCCGAGAATAGAGAACCTACTGCAAAACTGTGGATTTTAGGCATCTTTTCCTCTTTTTTTCGTTAACCACTGAGACCGAGAAAAGACATCATATCATTTTGAATCACAAAGAAAACTCGCTATTTTTAGAAGGATTAACCAGGATGAATATAGGTACACCGTTATCTCCCACGGCGATGCGCGTATTGCTCTGTGGGGCTGGAGAACTGGGCAAAGAAGTGGTGATTGAACTGCAACGCTTAGGTGTTGAAGTGATCGCTCTGGATCGCTATGCCAACGCGCCTGCGATGCAAGTCGCACATCGTTCCTATGTGCTATCGATGCTAGATGGTGCGGCTTTGCGTCAAGTGATTGAAGACGAAAAACCGGATTTAATCGTGCCGGAAATCGAAGCGATAGCCACGGACACGCTGGCAGAACTGGAACAAGAAGGTTTTACCGTGATTCCTACCGCACGCGCCACGCAATTGACCATGAATCGTGAAGGCATTCGTTGTTTGGCGGCACAAGAGTTGGGCTTAAAAACCTCGCCTTTTCGTTTTGCCGAGACCCATGAAGACTATTTAGCCGCCATTGCCGAGATCGGTCTGCCGTGCGTGGTGAAGCCGATTATGAGTTCTTCGGGTAAAGGCCAGAGCACGGTGAAAACCGCCGCCGATGTGGAGACCGCTTGGGCGTATTCTCAAGAAGGTGGGCGCACCGGAAAAGGCAAGGTGATCATTGAAGGTTTTATTGATTTTGATGATGAAATCACCCTGCTCACTGTGCGTCACCGCGACGGCACTGACTTTTGTGCGCCGATAGGTCATGTGCAAATGGACGGTGATTATCGAGAATCCTGGCAACCTCAAGCAATGTCCGCCGCCGCTTTGGCAGAATCGCAACGCATTGCCAAAATGGTGACGGATGCGCTGGGCGGGCGCGGGGTATTTGGCGTGGAATTGTTTATTAAAGACGATGAAGTGTATTTCAGCGAAGTATCACCGCGTCCGCACGACACCGGATTGGTGACGCTCATTTCGCAGGATTTATCCGAGTTTGCCTTACATGCGCGGGCGATTTTAGGCTTGCCGATTCCGAATATTCATCAACATGGCGCGTCAGCCTCTAAAGTGATTTTGGTCGAAGGCGATTCAGAGCAAGTGAGCTTTGGGCAGCTCGACAAGGTGTTGGCTCAACCGAACACGCAATTGCGTTTATTTGGCAAACCTGCGGTAGCGGGGAGACGGCGCATGGGTGTGGTGTTAGCGCGTGCGGAGGATGTTGAATCCGCACGCCGGATAGCGTGCGACGCGGTGGATGCGCTAGAAGTGACGCTCTAAGCTGTTTTGCGCATCCCTTGTTCCCATGCGCTTCCTCGTTTTCCTCGTTCCCACGCTGGAGCGTGGGAACGAGAAAGGTGATTCAGAGCAAGTGAGCTTTGGGCAGCTCGATAAGGTGTTGGCTCAACCGAACACGCAATTGCGTTTATTTGGCAAACCTGCGGTAGCGGGGAAACGGCGCATGGGCGTAGTGTTAGCGCGTGTGGAGGATGTTGAATCCGCACGCCGGATAGCGTGCGACGCAGTGGATGCGCTAGAAGTGACGCTTTAAGCTGTTTTGCGAATGCTTTAGCTGTAGATCGAGTTAGCGATAGCATAACCCGACATTTCCCTACTTCATATCCCTATAGATAAAGCATGAAAAATTCAATTTTATTTTTTAAAAAAATATATCGGTCAAAAATTTATTTCATTGAACTAGATTTTAATAAAAAATCTCTTTATAAACTGATAAGGTTTTAATCTATCAATTTTAGAGGAGAGTTATTTATGTTAAAAAACAAATCATACATTAGTACTTTAACGATAATGGTTTCATTATTATCTTTTAATGCTTATGCCTATTTAAACCACAAGGCAGTAGAGCTTTATCAAGAGCCTTATATTATTCCTTCAACAGGAGAAAAAATAGCACCGCATATACAGTATTCTTATGCCCCCTATATCATAAGAGAATCAGGTTCAGAAAATTTGCATATGTTTTTTTGCAAGCCAGACAATGGTGTTGCTTGGGATTCAATAGGTTATGCCAGTTCTTCTGATGATGGTATTTCTTGGCAAGTATCAGCAGAACCCGCTTTAGTGATTAATTCCATTGATCGGCTAGATGTCAGTCAAAATAACCTCAACAATACAGAGTCTGCCGCTTGTGATCCTAGTGTCATTTATGATCCTTCTTCTCAATATTATTATTTATATTATACGGGTTGGCATCCTGATAAATTGGGGCTTATTTTTGTTGCACGAAATGATGATTTAACTGATAACAATGGTTGGGAAAAATATACCGGAAACACAAACTGGTCATCAGCAGCTAATGCTATTCCTCAAGCAGTTATTCAGTCTCAAAGAGATATATCGGAACTTCATACTGATGCAAACTTGAAAACATTACTTTGGTATGGTATTGGACAATCGACATTATTTATGGATGGAATGGGAAGAATACATGCTTGGTACACAGATGATGTTCATTATTATGACCCTAATGAGCCTTTTTATCCATCAAGTGAACATAATAGACCGATACGTAGAATCTACCATGCTATCAGTGACATAAACAATCCAACATCTTTCCCTACTATTATAGAAACTAATGTTAAAGCAGAATCAATAGATGTGATTTTAGACATTAACCCAGTGAATATCAATGCTTCTATATTCCATATGGTTTATATAAAAAACCCTCATCAAGTCAATAGCTCAATTGTTAGAAGAACAGCAAATTACCTGGACTTAGTCACCACTATTCCTACATTAGAGAATTGGAGTGATGAGGAGATTGTTTGTGATTCAAATAATTGTTTGCCCGATTTTTCCAGCAATATTGGTGTTGAAAGAAATATTTTGGGGCATTATCCAGGATCAGCGGAAAAAATGATTGTTGGGTTTGGGGCACCTTCAGATTTAGGCTACACAAACAGTAATGTTGTTCAAACAGACTTTCATCATGCAATATGGCCCATTTATATTAGCAAACTTCCTTTACGCCGCACTAACCCCCTTTGTTCTGTAACCGTTCCCCCTTTTGCTCAATTGACTTCCTCGTGGACAAATGGCTTACATCCCGTTTTCCCTAGTGATAATGTAATTGATGAAAATATGAACAGTATTTATAGCAGTCCAGGTTTATCGAGCGCTTACAGTAACCCCGATCCAGTAAGTGCCCCGAATATTTTTGCTTGGCAATTAGCTGCATGGTTTAATACACCATCTGCACAAGCAATAGAATCAATTAATCTTTTTCCTAGGGTATCGCCTTTGAGTACTCCCTCTGGTACGCATACACTGGGTTTTCCTTTAGCTTTTCCAGCACAATACATTGTTTATGTTACCCAACCTGATAATAGTGGCTGGAAACCAATAGGTATTTATGATAAACAAGGATTTACCTATACTTTGGCCGGGACATCAATGTTTACTTCTATATCATCTAGCATCTTAATGTCTGATACAGAGACTAATGGCTATAGTGATACCTATGGTATTTTAATTGTTCCTACTGAATTAGGTGTTGATGTTGATCCGAATGATTTGTCATCTTTAACAGGGAATCAATATAATTATTATTTTCAGCTTTCAGAAATAAAAGCTCATGTTTGGAGAGAATGTCCGTAATAAAGGTGTGTTAGGCAATGTGGCTCAGTGTCTCGCATCTTTTGAGAGGTGTTCGCGGACATCCCTGTCTTTAGAACTTCTCAAGTGGGTGCGAGACGCTCTTCTGGTGCCCCGACACGTCCGATGTCTCCCAGTCACCTTCTCACTGCGCTGCTACGGTCACTTCCCTCCCCCATGACTATACACCGAATACATTCTGTCTTTTCCTCGTTCCCACAGTCTCCGTGGGAATGCTGATGGGGACGCTCTGCGTCCCGTGCCGCAGGAGTGGCACCGTAGGCATTCCCACGCTGGATCGTGGGAACGAGAAAAATGCTCCTATCTGAAGTGATCTCCTCTTAAGACACCACCTTGCGGGTGACAAATAAGCTGAGTAAACAAGGGATGATGACCAGCGTGAGCAGGGCTGAAAAGGCTAAGCCGCTGAGTACCACGGTGCCTAATCCTCGATATAGCTCGGAACCGGCACCAGGAAAGAGGACTAAGGGCATCATGCCAAACACGGATGTGAGCGTAGACATGAAGATGGGGCGAATGCGGTTGCTAGTCGCTTCTAAAATGGCTTCCGCTGCATTCATCGCATCTTCACGTAAATGATGCAGGGTTTGATGGACTAGCAAAATGGCGTTGTTGACCACGATGCCGACTAAAATCACGAAGCCGAGCAAGGTCAACATGTCCAACGGCTGAAAGATGAATTTATTCAGCACCGCTAAACCCAACACCGCCCCCGCCGTGGCTAAGGGCACGGAGAGCAAAATAATCAGGGGATACACAAAGCTTTCAAACAATACCGCCATCACTAAATAGACAATGGCAATGGCAATGAGTAATTGCCACACCATCGCATCCCAAGTTTCACTGAGTTGATCCGCTGTGCCGGATAAAGAGAGGGTCACACCGGGCGGTAAACCTTGCTCTTGTAAGGCTTCAATGATGTCGCGTTGAATGATCTCCATGGCAGTTTCTAACGGCACATGAGTCGAGGGCAAAATTTCTAAGGTGACCGTCCGCACGCGCTCCAGATGGCGGATTTCGGTCGGGCCTGCGGTGAGTTTGATATTGGCGAGTGAGGACACGGGCAAAATGCTGCCGTCGCGGGTGACGACGGGTAAATGTCCAATGCCTTGGGTTTCTGTCACTTGATTTTCAGGCCCCATCAGCATCAAATCGACCCGTTTCCCTTCAATGGTCACTTCCATCAAACGCAAACCATCGTTGTAAGCATCCACTGATAAACCTAAATCACGCGGCGTGACACCGCTATCGGCTAGACGAATATAATCCGGCAACACGCGCACTTCTGGCGCACCGAGTTCAAGTCCCGGCAGCGGGCGGAATTGATGGCCTTCTGAGCGCGGTAAGATTTGTCCGACTTTGCCAGCGGCTTGCAATGCGATGCCTAATACGGTGTCGAGTTCTGGCCCTGAAATATCCAGATTAATCGCTCGTTGTCCGCCTAAACCACGTCCGAAAATCGAGGGCTGGGTGATGAAACCAAAGGTGCCGGGTTCTTTGAACACGGGTTCACTGAGGATGGGGATTAATTCTGCTACCCGACTGCCATCTTCAGCGGAGGCACCGACGAAGGTGCGAGCGCGGGTGGCGACAAAGAAGAAGTTATCCGTTTTTGGCGGTGAATCGGGAGAAGCCACGGTGTTTTCGTCCCATAATGGGCTGACGGCCTCTTCTACACCACGGGCGATCTCGGTCATGGTGTCTAGGTTGTAACCCGGCGGCGGTAGGATGATGCCAAACACTAAGTTACGATTGCCTTCGGGCAAGTATTCCAATTTGGGTAAAAATTTCCAGGTGACGAACACCGCAGCCGCAGAGAGGCTGAGCACGATGAGCAGTGCGAACCAGCGGCGGCGCACCACGACTCCGGTAAAACTCATCAACACGCGCACAAACAAATGCGCCAAAGGGTCAATGATCGGCAAACGACGATGCACAGCATGATCAACGACATCGCCTCGCAGGAAATATTTAGCCAAGGCCGGAATCACTGTCACCGCACCGATGAGCGATAAAGTTACGGCAACGGAAATCGCCACGGCAATATCGCGGAATAATTGGCTGACTTCTAACTCCATCACCAACACGGGGATGAACACCATCACTGTCGTCAAAGCCGATACCAGCACCGCGCCCCACACTTGAGACGCGCCTTTGTAGGCCGCTTCAGCCGCAGGCACATGCTGTTGACGCAAACGATAAATATTTTCTAGCACCACAATCGCCGCATCCACTACCATGCCGACCGCAAACGCCAAGCCCGCCAAAGAAATCACATTAATCGAGCGCCCCATCGCTGCCATCGCTACAAATGAGCCAATAATGGACACCGGAATCGCCAAGGACACCACCAGCGTGGCTCCCAGCGAACGTAGAAATAAGATGAGCACCAAAGCCGCCAGCGAGCCACCGACGTAAATATTTTGCTGCACCAAAGAGATAGCGGAATCAATGTAAACGGTCTCGTCATACACTTGCGTTAGATGCAAACGCTCTTGCGGCAACACTTGCGTATTCAATTCGATGACACCTTGACGTAAGCCTTCCATCACTTCAATGACGTTGGCTCCCGTGGTGCGGATGGCGTTAATCGCAATAGACGGCTCGCCTAAATGACGAATCACCGCAGTCGGTTCTTTGTAACCAAATTCGACTTTGGCAATGTCTTTTAACATCACTCGCACAGGACGACCCGTCTGTTCATCGCGCCGACTGATCATGACTAAAGCATCAATCACGGAAAAGTCGTTTAACTCACTTTCCGTGCGCACCACATAACGCCGTTTGCCTTCAATGACATCGCCTGCGGATAAAGAAATATTCATGGAACGCAGGATGTTAATCACTTGGGTGATGGTTAAACCGTATTGCGCCAGTTTTTCTGGTTCGATAATGATGCGTAATTCTCGCTCGCTGCCACCGTACACATTAATGCGGCTCACACCGGGTACACGCTCCAAGCGTTCTTTCAACACATCTTGACCAAAATCACCGTATTGATGAATCGGGCGTGTATTGCCCGCGTCGCGTTTGAGAATGAACCAAGCGATGGGGTTATCATCCGCCCCCGCCGTATCCAAAGTGGGTTTATCCGCTTCTGCGGGATACGAAGGCACGCGGTCTAAGCGATTGGCGACCAGCAATAAGGCCCTGTCCATGTTTTGCCCAATGGCAAATTCCAAGGTAATTTGGCCTTGTCCATTGGTGGAACTGCTGGTCATTTCTTCCAGCCCTTCCAAACCTTTGAGCACATCTTCTTGCTGATTGATGATTTCGCGTTCGATTTCAGCGGGTGCCGCCCCAAACCAATTGGTGGTGACGGTCAGCACGGGTTTGCGGACATCGGGAGCGAGTTGCACGGGAATGGTTTTTAAAGCCAAAACGCCGAACATGACCACCATGAGAACAGCCGCGATTACCGCTGTCGGACGATGGATAGCAATATGGATTAAATTCATAAGAAAAATAAAACCTTGTGATGAATAAAATATTGATACTGATAAAAATAATGGCGGTGTTTGGTGAGGTAAGGGAGGATTTTATGCGAGGGATTAAAAGGTGTTATGACAAACCAGCGTCCAAGAATAAAACAATGATCGTCTTCCCACGATGATTAACTGCGGTGAGTCCAATAGACTTGTCCGGGTTTAAAACACCGACTGCAAAACAGCGGATATGGGCGGTTTTTCCCGTTCCTTTTCGTTCAATAGAATGACTATTCGCCTCAAATGAACGAAAAAAACCACTCAATCCCGCTGCTTTTCGCTACGGCGTTTAAACTCGGACAAGTCTAATGATTTTAGAACGACATCACATAGGAAATGTAGATGACAGCAGTATCATCGGCGGATGAATGGTCTATGACGGTGGTGTGAGTGGTTTGCGCGTTGTCAATAGATGAGTGAGATAGACTGAGTTAAATCTCTTAAAGACAACGCAAAAGGCGCAAGAGGCGCAAAAGAACGCCAGCGTTTAAAAATCACTTCAAGTCATTGATTTTATTCGACTTTACAAGGAAAGAGAAGGGAGAGAAAGGTAAAGCACTGTCATTCAGTTTAAGCCCCAAAGGGGCGACATCTATATAGCCAGGGGCAACGCCCCTGGAAAGGGGCGTGATAGACATTAAGCCCTGAAAGGGCGACATAAAGATGCTATTTCGCCCCTTCAGGGCTTAGCCATTTGATACTTATTATCCCAGGGCGTTGCCCTGGGCTATATTAATCACGCCCCGTTGGGGCTAAAAACGCTTCACTTAATGAAGGCAGAGAGGTTATTTAAAATCATCAAACCAACACCAAATTATCGCGGTGAATCAACTCAGCCTCATCGACATACCCCAATAATTCAATAATTTTATCGCTGGCTTGACCCGAGATTTTCTGCGTTTCCTCGGCGTTATAATTCACCAAACCCCGCGCCACTGCTTGTCCATCAGGCGCTAAACACGTCACCATCTCGCCGCGTTTAAAGGTGCCCTCAATGCGTTTCACCCCCACCGCCAATAAACTGGTGCCTTGCTCGCGCAACACCTTGACTGCACCTTGATCCAAATACAAACGCCCACGGATTTGTAAATGTGAAGCCAACCAGCGTTTACGTGCCGTGATAGGCGCTTGCTGTGCCCGCAGCACTGTGCCCAAGGACTCGCCTTGTGCCACTCGCTGCAAAATATTCGGCTCGCGGCCTGATGCAATCAACGTATCCGCCCCCGAACGCGCCGCCAGCTTAGCGGCTTCAAGCTTGGTGCGCATACCACCGCAACCCAAAGCGCCACTGTCACCCGCCATAGCCAATAAACACGGATCACCCGCATAGCCCTCACAAACAGGCTGAGCATCCGTGTGTTGGCGCGGGTCTTTATCGTATAAACCTTGTTGATCCGTGAGAATGATCAAGCGATCCGCTTGAATTAAATTCGTCACTAAACCGCCCAAACTGTCGTTATCACCAAAGCGGATTTCCTTTGTAGCGACGGTATCGTTTTCATTAATGATCGGCACCACATTCAAATCCAGCAAAGTACACAAAGTGCTACGCGCATTTAGATAGCGCTCGCGGCTGGACAAATCCTCATGCGTGAGCAGAATTTGCGCAGTGTGCAAACCGTGTTTTTGAAAAAACGATTCATAAGTTTGCACCAAGCCCATTTGCCCCACAGCCGCCGCCGCTTGCAGCTTAAATAACTCTTTCGGGCGTTGTTTCCATTGCAGTCGCGCCATTCCTTCCGCCACCGCTCCCGAAGACACCATGACGACTTGAATGCCTTGTTGACGCAAGGCTGCAATCTGCGCCACCCAGCCTTCAATAGCCGCTTTATCCAAGCCTTTGCCTTCATCAGTAATCAAGGCACTGCCAATTTTAATCACCCAGCATGGGGCCGATTTATTCATATTCTTTACAATCCTGCTAAACCATGAGTGGACACATCCTATGGCGGGGGATGATACAACATTAGACCGCACTGACGCACATTGTAGGGCGGCATAAGGCGCGTCTTTTTGCGCCGCCATCCGCCACATCAAAGCTCTCAAATGTCGCATGACGCGCCTGCGGTATGCAAGCAAGGTAGGATGGGCAAAGCGAGGCGTGCCCATCAATGGCGAGCCAATGATGATGAGAGGACAATAGTCGGATAAACGATAGATGGAGAAAAATAGGTCATAGATGATGTAGATGATGGGCACGCTGCGCTTTGCCCATCCTACGCCACTACATCGTCGCTGTTCATCCCCACAGGCGTGGGGAACATGTGTATATCTTGCGCGGTCATATCGTTTATCACGGTTCATCCCCACAGGCGTGGGGAACATGTTTTCTTTCGTTTTTTAATCTGCTGCCTACACGGTTCATCCCCACAGACGTGGGGAACATGTCTGGACTGGGGATGTTGACGATTTGCACCGCCGGTTCATCCCCACAGGCATGGGGAACATTTTAAGGATATGAATAATTGAATAATAAATAACGGTTCATCCCCACAGGCGTGGGGAACATTATAAATGACACTGTTGACAGGGCATTTGTGCCGGTTCATCCCCACAGGCGTGGGGAACATGTCTTACGCCAACCCAAGGCCACTCTTCAGACCGGTTCATCCCCACAGGCGTGGGGAACATAGGAGCATCTTGTGTTTCTGCTCTAAGATCGTCCGGTTCATCCCCACAGGCGTGGGGAACATGCTGCTGTCTGCGATGCGTCCTTGTTTATCGACGGTTCATCCCCACAGGCGTGGGGAACATGCTCTGGTAATCAACGGCAGCGACACGCGATGCGGTTCATCCCCACAGGCGTGGGGAACATACAACAACGGCCTTTATAAGTCAGTTGCCGCTCGGTTCATCCCCACAGGCGTGGGGAACATGCTTTAAATCCGTGATTGACGGCGGCTTTTTTCCGGTTCATCCCCACAGGCGTGGGGAACATGGGGGTAGCGGGGTACTTAGATGCGGCTCACGCGGTTCATCCCCACAGGCGTGGGGAACATGGTGTTAGTGGGGGCAGTCAGGCGATCTTCTACGGTTCATCCCCACAGGCGTGGGGAACATGTCACCCACCAGATGTACACGCGGGGAATCATCGGTTCATCCCCACAGGCGTGGGGAACATATAGTCAATTTACCGTCGGTTTTAGTGACCTTCAGGTTCATCCCCACAGGCGTGGGGAACATGTTTTCCGCATACGCAATAGGTAATCGACCAACGGTTCATCCCCACAGGCGTGGGGAACATACTAATTGTAACTTCATGATTTTGAACCAAGAAATCAATCGGTTAAATTCTACCAAATAAATCGTTACTTTTCGCAATTTTTTAAAGAGCCTGTTGTTCTTACTTTTCAGTGACTTGCGGATTTGCGCTTAAAGCTTGAGGGCATTTTACCAACTGGGGGAAATATTTCAGCTTTTTGTGGGCGATGGCGCTTGGTTTTAACTTGTTTCCATCTGGCGCATCACTGCCATTGAGTTAAGCCAAGCAGTTGATTTTATTAATGCTCCTTGAATAAGGGAAAGCTCATCGCTGAAACCCCAAGCTTTTTTCTTCTGCTTAGCCCATTCTGCGCGACACACGCTTGACCGCAACTTGATGGCGTAGTGTGCGGAGCACTTGGGCTAGATGGCGGCGATCACAGACATGTACCAGAAAATCAATATTGGAATTGACACCATTGCGGGGGTCACTGGACACATCTTCGATGTTGACCCCTAAATCACCGATCACGGTAGAAATTTTCCCTAACACGCCTTTTTCATTATTGACTTCAACACGAATGCTAACGAGAAATTCGCAGTCGGGTTTATTCGCCCAGGCCAGTTCTAACCAATTGGCAGGGTTGCGATAAGCCGTCATGTTCTTGCAGTTTTGCGTATGCACGACAATGCCGCGCCCTGGACTGACGTAGCCTTTGATGGGATCACCAGGAATGGGATGGCAGCATTTGCCGAGTGTCACGACTAAACCTTCGGTGCCTTTTATGACTAAAGGCGCGTCGGGGTGGACGTTATCGCTGATGTGAGGAATGGCGGTGAGCTGAGGGCCGATTTGTTGCTGTTGTAGATGACGTGCGACTAGATAGGCGAGATGGTTGCCTAAGCCAATGTCGGCTAACAAGGTATCCATAGATTCAAAATCAAAGGTCTCTAACAAACTGGTTTGTTGTTCGGTGGTCAGTTGCTCGACGCTTAAGCCATAACGCGCCAGTTCTCGATCAAAAATACGTTGCCCTAAGCGCATGGCTTGTTCTTGATTTAAGGTTTTGAGAAAACGTCGAATATGGCTGCGGGCTTTGGCGGTAATGGCAAAATCTAACCATTCGGGCTTGGGGGAAGTCCAGTTGGCGGTGAAAACTTCTACGGTTTGACCGCTGCGTAAGCAGGTATGTAAGGGGGCCATCATGCGGTCATCAATTTTGACCGCATTGAGTTTGTTGCCGATGTCGCTGTGAATCGCGTAGGCAAAATCCACCACGGTCGCGCCTTTGGGTAATTCAATAATTTCGCCTTTGGGCGTAAACACGTAGATTTCGTCAGGAAATAAATCAATTTTGACGTGTTCTAAAAATTCTACGGAATTGGTGGTGCTGTCGCGCAGTTCTAGCAAGCTGCGCATCCAATCGTGTGTGCAATCACCGTTTTGTGTGTGGGTGGAACAACACAACCCTTGCGCGATGATGCCGTATTCAGCAAAGGCTTGCATGTCTTGCGTGCGAATCCGCACATCAATGCTGTTTAAGCCTTTGTAACCAAATAATCGGGTGTGCAGGGATTGGTAATGATTGGAGCGGGGAATAGCGATGTAGTCTTTGAAGTTGCCGGGTTTGGGTTTGTACAAACCATGTACTGCCCCTAATACGCGATAACACGTATCAACATCTTTGAGAATAATACGAAAGCCAAAAATATCTTTAAACAGTTGTTTGGCATTGTGCTGCTTAGTGGGCATTTTTTTATAAATGGAATAACTGGCTTTTTGATACAACTCGACTTTAGCTTCAATGCCTTGTTGTTCTAAGCGGTGTTCAATGGTGGTTTGAATTTTGTTTAATAGTTCATGATGTTTACGGAAGTGTTCATCTAATTGTCTTTTTATAATGCTATGTCGCCAGGGATACAGTCCTGCAAATCCCCGTTCTTCAAGTTCTTCTGATAATTGTCCAATACATAGACGAGTGCCAATGGGGGCGTAAATTTCTAGGGTTTCGCGGGATTTGCGTCGCCGGGATTCGGGTTTCATGTAATGAATGGTGCGCATATTGTGCAGGCGATCCGCCAGTTTTAGCACAATCACCCGTATATCACGGGTCATTGCCATGATCATTTTATGAAAACTCGCCGCTTGCGCTTCCGCTTTGCTGGCAAAATCCATATTGCGCAGTTTGCTTACGCCATCGACCAATTCACCGACTTGTTCTCCAAACGTGGACACCACTTGTTCTTTGGTCAACTCGGTATCTTCGATCACATCATGTAGCAGTGCCGCCACCAAAGTGGAGGTATCCATGCGCATTTGCGCCAGAATACCTGCCACGGATAAAGGGTGGGAAATATAGGGTTCACCACTACGTCGCACCTGCCCCTCATGTGCTTCTGCACTGACGAGGTAGGCACGATAAAGCTCTGCGATCTGCTCTGGCGTTAGATAAGTTTCCGCCAGTGCGCACAGATCGCTAATTAAAAAGCGCTGTGGCTGCAAATCAAGGGTTTCCTGCTGCGTCATCATCGTGCTCAATCATATCCGTTGATTTGGTCAAAATGGATTTATCGACTAACCCTTCCGCAATTTCTCGAAAGGCCAATACTGTGGGCTTATCATTTTCTTCAGGTAATAAAGGTTTCGCGCCTAATGCCAGTTGTCGTGCGCGTTTGCTTCCAATCAATACCAAGTTGAAACGATTATCCACATGATTTAAACAATCTTCTACAGTTAAACGTGCCATGAGTATAGGGTTGACTCCTTAATTTGAAAATGAAAAGGGGATGATTCATCTAGGCTCTAAGTGTGACAAGCCAGTATGGATTACGGCTGGTAGATATAATGCAGCATTCCGGTCTCAGTTGCATCAGTGATTTCGTTGTCTGCATTCATCCAAGCATGGCTACTGTCTGGCTTTTCAGCCACGGGGGCAGGGATTAAAACCTCGTTCAGTTGTGTGGCTTGTTGAAAACCCACCGCCCCGCCACGCGCTTGTAATGCCAATAATAGTTGCCCCGGCTGAGTGTGTTTTAATTCAACCGATGTGACCATACCGAGTGCTTGTAAATACTTGTAAATTCTAGCGTAATCTTGATAGCTGTTGACGTTATCAATGCGTAATTCTAGGCTTTCAATAGCTTGGCTGGATAAATCGGCTAATTGTGTTTGTGCCGCAAGCTTATCGGTCAGATGCCCAATACCCACTTCTAGGGCGGCCTGCATACTGCCTTTTTGTTCCTGCCAATCCAAGCTGCTGCTGTGGGTATAGACTTTCCAATCAGACACCCATTGATTATTCAGCGGCTTCACTTCGACTAAGGCCACTACATCCGGTTTATAGCGCTCAGCACTTTGCCAAATGTCTTCTGCTTTTAAACTCATCATTTGCGATGCCTTCATTTGCTGGCGATCCGCTAAATCCAACAAAGGCAAGAGCACTGGTAAACCACGTTGTTCAGCCGCTTTTAATAAGGCATCAAATAAGTGCGGCTGGTCTTCTTGACTGGCTAAGCCTTCTGAAGCCAAGGCTAACCACACTAGCACCAATGGACGATCTGCGCTCCATAATGGAATGTGGAGCCGCTGCATGAAAGCTCTGACATCTGCGGGATGAAAATTCACCACCAGTACGGATTGCGGCAATGCGCCCGGTGCTTGCGGACGACTTTCATACACATAGCCTTGCACCAGCGGATCCGCTTGTGTCAGTTGTTTTCGAACTTCTGGGCGTTGTAACCATTCTCGTTGCCCTGACAACTTCATCAGCACATGCTTCAAAGCTTGTTGCAAAGCCTTCGCTCGCACCGCTTGTCCACGCCCATTCACTGGCACTTCGGCTTGATATAAATGCTTGATGGTTTGAGCCGCAGCGGGCAGCGCTGTACTCATCAATAAGATTAAACATAGGTTGAATAAAAATGAAAAACGACCTTTGTTTTGCATGACTCCAGATTCCATATGGCTAACTAAATATTACGCCAAAGCCTCTTTTCAGCACTTGAACACACACTCAAATACCGAAAAACGACCATTGCACCGCACAATGTTGGGTCTGTCACTGTGTGGTTAAGGCGCGTGATGTCTCATAAAAAGGGATACTCGACAGGCTCTGTTGAGATTTGGATGATGGCGGCTTTTTGGTCTTTTTTACGCCTAGCCGTGTTGATTTTTGACTAGCAATGGGAAGCATTGCGGCGCAAAAATCGTCTTGCTAGACGCAAAAAATCCTCAAAAACCCATCTCACCCCCAAATGTCAACAGAGCCTAGGAAAAACACCGACTTATGATACCATGCGCGATCTCTATCCTGAATTCATCGTGAGCACTTTATCGTATGGCCGTGACCCCTAAAAAGCCTCAATCGAATCCCCCTGCCGCCTCTGAAAAGCCCCCCGAACGTACAGAACAACTGATTCATCGTATCGCTGAGCTAGAATTTGAGCAACGGAGTTCACGCGACCAAATTAGCCAGCTCACCACAGATAAAGCTCGAATTGAAGGGGCTTTAGCTAAACTCAGACAGGAGCGTGCCAGCATGGCGGTGGAAATGGAAGCCGCCTTACAAGCGCGTTTATCTAAGATCATTGATGCTAAGGGACATGAACAACAGGCGTTACGTGAAAAGATTCTTCAATATCAGGCAGAAACAGAGAAAAAAATGGTGCAATTACGGAATGAACGTGATGAAGCCCTAGCTTTAACTCAACATAATAAAGTCACTGATGAGCATGAAACAATGTTGTCATCTAAGCTTGTTTGGGCCATCACCTTGGGTTTGAGTGCGCTGTTAGTGCTGCTGACAATATTTCTATTGATGTAGTGAGCTATCAAATAGGCTTCTTTTCGGCGCTTGAAAACAGATTCAAGCGCCAAAAAACTACCCTCACTTCACACTGACATTAACATAACGCTCAGAGCCTATACTTCGTATAGGCTCTCAAGCTTTGCGTGAAAATGAACGCGCATTGCCAATTGTTTTGCGGCGATCATGCTGAGGCTTATTGCTATTACCACCTGGGCCACGGTTTTGAGCACGCGGTTTTGCCGCATTAGCGCGGTGTCCTTGAGCATTTTCTCCTGAACGTTGTCCATCTTTGTGCCCTGGTCTGGGGGCTTTAGGTTTCTTCGGTTTCGAAGGACGACGGTCTAAACTGGATTCAGGCAATTCGTGCACAGGCATGAAGTCATCAGCGTATTCACGCGGCAATAATTGTTTAATCAAAAATTCAATATCAGCTAGTTGCTTAAATTCATCCGCACAGACTAAAGACACTGCCTCGCCTGTTGCTCCAGCTCTACCAGTACGTCCAATGCGATGCACATAATCTTCTGGCACATTTGGCAAATCAAAATTCACGACATGCGGTAACTGATCAATATCCAATCCTCGCGCAGCAATATCGGTGGCCACCAAGACTTGAATCTTATTCTGTTTAAATTCAGCCAGTGCTTTGGTTCTTGCGCCCTGGCTTTTATTGCCATGAATCGCAGCCGCTTTAATGCGATGCCCGGCTAAATGACGGGTTAAGCGGTCAGCACCGTGCTTGGTGCGACTAAATACCAACACCTGACTCCAGTTATTCTCCACGATTAAATGCGTCAGCAGGGCTGATTTGCGGCTTTTATCAACGGGAATTAACGACTGTTTCACTAAATTCACCGTGGTATTCGGTGGACTGACAGACACCTCAACGGGATTGTGTACCATGCTTTTAGCGAGGGTACGGATGTCATTAGAAAAGGTGGCTGAAAACAGTAGGTTTTGCCGCTTTCTCGGTAAAAATGACAAAATTTTACGAATATCATGGATGAAACCCATGTCTAACATTCTATCGGCTTCATCGAGTACCAATAGACTTAATTCAGAAAATTTCACGGCGTTTTGCTGGTATAAATCTAACAAACGGCCTGGCGTGGCGACCAACACATCCGTGCCTCGGCGCAATTTCATCATTTGTGGATTGATTTTGACACCGCCAAACACGACGGCAGAACGCAGCGGTAAATATTCGCCATAGGTTTCAACACTGGCATTCACCTGCGCGGCTAATTCTCGCGTAGGCGTTAACACCAAGGCTCGCACTTGATTCGTACTGACTTGAGGGCCATTGGAGAGGATTTCTAAGATCGGCAAGGTAAAAGCGGCAGTTTTGCCAGTACCTGTTTGAGCGGCGGCCATCAGGTCTTGACCTTCCAGTACGACGGGTATGGCTTGAGCTTGAATCGGTGTGGGTGTGTCATAGCCTTGTTTAGCAATGGCTTTAAGGATCGGGTCGGATAACCCCAGGGAGCTAAAATTCATAATATCTTCTTAATAGGATCGCGGATGAGGCGAGGGTCAGAAAAGAAAGTGCCGCCCTCAAGGTCTGGTTGACCCATAGAGGCTGACGGCTTTTTGGCGTTTTTGCCCTTCGAACAGCATTATTTTTTTGCCCATCGCGGTATTGTTACGAAAAAAACGCCCTGCATGGTCACAAAACCACTTAAAAATCCATCTCATCCTCATGGGTCAACACAGCCTAGGTGTTGACTTCGATAGACTCTAAGGCCAGTAGAGGCTCTACTGACAAAGCGGGTGTGCAGAGTACAGGAACTCATCAGAAAGCGCTAATATTCTACTTATCCCTCAGCGACTTTAGAGCCTATACGAAGATGGGGCATCGAAGCGAAAATTCGCCATTTTGAGGCAGGTTTGCAGCCGATTATCCCGTTTTCGTATAGGCTCTTATCCCCTTTTCCGTGTATCAACGGCTAAAATATAGCGAAATAGCATCCGCAGATCACATCGCTCCAAGCAGTGCGTTCTACACATCAATGGATGACTTAATGGACGGGTTTCACAGCGATAAATACTTGTGCAACACATCTCATTTCTCATGGTTTAAACAGGAAACAATATGATTATAGTGACAGGCGGTGCTGGATTTATCGGCAGTAATATTGTGAAAGCCCTGAATTTACGGGGCTACACCGATATTTTAGTGGTGGATAATTTAACTAACGGTGTGAAATTTAAAAACCTAGTCGATTGCCACATTGCCGATTATCAAGATAAACAAGACTTCTTACATAGTTTGCAAACCGGACAAGGTTTACCTTTATCCGTAGAAGCCGTGTTTCATTTAGGAGCCTGTTCTAGCACGACTGAATGGGATGGGCATTACATTATGCAAAACAACTATGAATACTCTAAATTGTTGCTGCATTATTGTCAGGCGCGACGAGCGGCTTATTTGTATGCTTCCAGCGCATCGGTTTACGGTGAAGGTAGTGTGTTTAAAGAAGATTTGAGTTTTGAAGCACCACTTAATATGTATGGCTATTCCAAGTTTCAATTCGATCAATACGTGCGTCGTTATTTTGTCGAGAATCCCGCCCACGCCCAAGTCGCAGGTTTTCGCTATTTTAATGTGTACGGCCCACGCGAACAGCATAAAGGCACCATGTCCAGCGTGGCTTTTCATTTTAATCAACAAATACAAGACGAAGGTCATGTTTGCTTATTTGAAGGCTGTGATGGTTACGGCAATGGTGAACAACGGCGGGATTTTGTGTACGTCGGCGATGTAGTTGATGTGAATTTATGGTTTTTAGATCACCCCAAACAGTCGGGTATTTTTAATGTAGGCACTGGGCGTAGCCAGAGTTTTAATGATGTGGCGAAAGCGGTGGTGGCATGGCACGGCAAGGGAGAGATTGAATACATTCCTTTCCCCGAACATCTTAAAGGCCGTTATCAGAGTTTCACTCAAGCCGACATCAGCGCTTTACGCGCTGTCGGTTATGAAGCCCCATTTAACACTGTCGAGCAAGGTGTGAAGTTGTATTTAGATTGGATGAATGGCTAGATAGCATCGGCATAAGGTGCCTTATCAGGCACCTATGCTTCTTAGTGCAAGGCTTCCAAATAATGGCTTCTAAACCAAATTAAATCAGGGTCTTGCGCTACAGACGGCAGATCAGGGCCGGGAGCAAAATTGGGATCAGTAAAATGTTGATTGGCTCTGTGCATGGCGTGCCAAAACACTTCACAATGCGCTGCGTCTTGGAGAATAGAAGCCGCGACTAAGCCATTGCGTGCCGCCATCCAATCCCAGCTATCTTCCTGTAAGACGGTTTTTACCAAGTAGACATAATTGATATTGTGCAGCCATTTGCGAATTTCTGCATTGTCTGCGCGTTGTCCTGATTCACATAAATTAAAGCGGGTCGATACAATGCATTGTTGTAGTTTGTATTGTTGTACTAATAACTCGCGACCATGTGCTTGCAAACCTTGAGAGGCTTTTTCATACCATTCTAAGGCCGATTGCGCCCAACGCAGTTCTTCATATTTGTTTAAATAAAATGCACGATCAAAATAGATATGTCCAAGTAGCCAGCGCAAGCGGCATGAATCTAAACTATCGCCATTTAAATCTTTATGATTTTTTAATAAGACTTCTAGAATTTCTAATAACTCAGCGAATTCTTTTTTAGGATATTGCATTTTCCAATGATCATAACGATTAAACAGACGATCTAAATAATCAGAAAAAGGGGAACGCACCACGCGCTCGTAGAGTTGGCGAATTAAAGTATGCGATGTTTCGTTGCCACTATACCCCGGCACACGAAAAATGCGTCCAATAGTGCTGAGTGCCAACCCAGTTTCCATGCCTATACGTTCTTGTGACCAACCTGTGGCTTTTTTAATTTCCTGTACCCGTTCATACAATGAAGTCATCACCGTTCTCTCCTGTTGTGTAGCATCGCTTTTCAGCTTGCCAGCGTTTTGATTCTCTTTAATCCTACAAAGCGTTTTACATCTCTCAAAATACAACCTATAAATAGAACTCAACTTAAG
>JADGEH010000194.1 GCA_016744475.1 Thiotrichales bacterium
AATGCCAATCAGAAACTCAAACTTTGCTTTATTCGTCTTATGGTGAAGCGTCTCGCGGCTCATGCCTCTTGAGATTTCAAATGGGTTCTATAGGGCTTTTTTCTGCAAACTTTTGTAAAATTGGACTAAAAATAACGATTCCCTCTTAGTTAGTGAATTCAATAAACTAAAAATTATATATTTTACAATTACTTAGAATCACCTTTACAGGGCTGACTCAGACATGAATAGTTTAGGTTATCCTAAAACAGCATTATTTGGTTTTTGTATGACATGAGTAGCTTTCAACTGATATGCAGTTGTTATGGCAGCTATGCAAGCAGCGCATCCCGACAAAGATATTCATGATGAAGTGTCTGATGATTGTATTGTAGAAGAAATAACCACCACATTCAATGGTATCAATCTGATTCTTGAGAAAGAAAATTGGACACCTTTTGTTATATGTAATAATAGTGAATGTAGTCGATTAATATTAGAACTAGCGGGTAAGATAGACCTTAAAAAATTTAAGAAACATAAACATGGTGTTACCCCCTCTCTTCCAAAAGATGAACACAAAGGCAAGCCTCATCTTTCTACAGCACGATTACTTTATTTGTGCAATTGAACTACCTTAACAGGGCTGGACACTATGACCTATTTTAAAAGAGACTCAGAAATGTCTAAGAACTTGACCTTTATCAACGATTGAGACACCAGAATAACTCTCGCAAGCAGCTGATAATAAGATTGTTTTAGTTGACGCGACCGAGCATCCACACTATCGTCACAAGCACTATGGTGTGCAAAAAAAGAACTATAGTGGAAAGAAACGTCAACACACTTTAAAAAACACGGTAATTTCAACTGAAACCCGAAAAATTCTTTATATTGGAAAAACAGTGGCGGGTTCAACACATGATGACACATTGTTTAAATCCGAATTCACTCCTCAAAAACGAGGGTTTTAAGACACAACAGTAGCTGTTGATTTAGGCTATCAAGGCATACAAAAAGATTATTTATTGAGTGGGAATATTTTAATCCCACATAAGACACCTAGACAGTCAAAGAAAAACCCTAATCCAAAACTCACTGAAAATCAAAAGAAAGAGAATAAAGTGATCAGTAAAAAGCGAGTTCATGTTGAAAATGCCATTGGCGGAATGAAGCGATTTCAAATTCTGGTTAATCGTTTAAGAAACAAGTCGGATTTCATAAAGGATACTATTATCCGCCTTGCCGCCGGACTATTTAACCTTAAAAATTCATTTGTAATTCAATAGGTTGTGACTCTGGCAAGTCTGTTTACCAAAAATAATATATTATTTATCCTGTCATTATGAATTTAAACATAAAATATTCCGGTGTTTATTCCCTGCAGGCCGTGCACACAGGCTCGATATGGCTCCACGCTTAAAATAGTGAGGGAAAAAGCGGATGTTTTCGTTCACTTCACGTTGCGTACAAGGTGAGTGCTTCATAAACCTCCTCATTTATCATCAAACACTTAAACCTTACTGGATCAAACCAAGACCTTAGATTGATCCACTCCCCCACTTTTCTGGAAAAACCAACACCATGTCCCGTATAAAAATCACCCACCTAGAACATATAAAAAGTCATCAACCTGCGCTGCATGGCTATGCGATTGACCTGCCTGAGATCACCTTTGATAATTACTTTATAGAAATCCGTGGTTGGATTTTAGGCCGTGAACAAAATGTGCAAAAATTGCAAATGGTCGATGTCTCTGGGCGCGTGATGAATAACATAGAGGTTAATTTACAACGTCCTGATGTCGCTGCTTTGTATCCGCACGAAAAAGCCGCTGCCACTTGTGGTTTTTATTCAATGATCAATATGTTAGGTATTACTGTTCCCCACTCAACCGTGCAATTAGTGGCAGAAATGCAAGATGCTTCGCGCATCCTGTTAGCCCATTTAAGTCTGCTGCGTGAACCTATACAGCTTAAAACCCAAGGACTATTACAACCGCTGATCATCAACTCTATCGGACGCACTGGCACCACCTGGCTCATGCGTTTATTAATCGAACATGGACGCATGGCCACGTATGACAAATATCCTTATGAAGCCCGAATTGCCTCATACTGGATGCATAGCATTTTGAAAACTCACGACCTATTTCCATTGCATCGTAATGTGATACATAACATCAACCGCGACTGGATGAACGATCAAATGACCCAGCATTCCAGCCTAGGCCGTTGGTTTAAAAAAGACTATCAAGAACGCTTAGCCACCTTCTGCCGCGACAGTATCGAACAAGCCTATTTACACATTGCTCAAGAACAAAATAAAGACTTAAAAACGCTAGGTCAAAACAGTGAGCCCGTCTATTTTGCTGAAAAATTTGGCCCTGGTTACCTGCCAGACCTACTTTGGGACTTATATCCCAATGCCAAAGAAATCATATTAGTCCGTGATTTTCGAGATATGTATTGTTCGATCCTAAAATTCACCGAAAAACCCAGTACACAAAATGACTTTGGACGCGACACACGCCTCAGCGAAGCCAAATTTATTCAAAACACCGCTGAACGAATTAAGCAATTGGTAGAAGCTTGGCAACGGCGAAAAGACAAAGTCTATGTGTTGCGCTATGAAGATTTAATCCTGCAACCTGAGCGCACTTTAAGTCTATTATTAGAACACCTGCATTTGGATAACAGCCCAGACAACATCCAGCAATGGTTAGAGCGTGCTTCTGTGGATAACGACAGCTTACGCCAACACCGCACCAGCAACAGCGTGAGTGCCTCCATCGGACGTTGGCAAACCGATTTAGACGATACACAAAAAGCCCTCGTCCATCAGCATTTTGGTCAATACTTAGACATGTTTGATTATCAATAGACTTGCCCGGGTTTAAACGCCGTAGCTTCACACTTGAATGGGTATAACGTAGGCAAAGCGTGACACTTCATTCACTTCACGCACACCGCGTCATATTAGTTTATAAAATAGCTTGGTTATTCACCCATAAAGCATTATAATACGCAGTCCACTACGACAGTGACAAAACCCTATCCTTATCTGGGGGCGACATTGGTTTCGACGTGAGTTACAAACCCTAAGGGGCATGCCGAGGTGCAGATTTCCTCGTAAATCTAGCTGCAAACTATTTAGTTGCCAACGACGACAACTACGCTCTAGCGGCTTAAGCCCGCTGGTCTCTGGCCCGCTTCGTGCTTGTGCGTGCGGATTTGTCAGGGATAACCCTAACACAAGATCGCGTGGCTACTTGTCCAGGTTAGAAACGCTAAACTTACTGGACTCACCACTATCTCATCCTGCCTATCGGAGTAGATAGCGGTTAAACTAAAAGATCAGGCTACGCATGTAGAACCAAAGGCAGAGGACTGACGGACGCGGGTTCGATTCCCGCCGCCTCCACCAATATTCCAGGCTTTATGCGGCTCTACACGCCGCTTTCCTCCGTATAAGCCCGTATAGACCCGTATCAATTCTGCACAATTTCTGCACAATTTTCAGAATGAGCTTGGGCTTCCCACATGGCGTTAAATTTCGCGCCTGCATCGGGAGCTGCTGACGGCATCCACCTCGCATAGACTTTACGGATCATGCTCCAATCAGAGTGTCCCATTTGCTGCGCAATCCATGCGGGATTTTCGCCTGCGGTGAGCATTAGGCAAGCAAAGGTGTGGCGTGTTTGGTAGGGGTATCGATAGCGCACACCTGCACGAGCCAGAATGTGTTTCCACGCTGTTTTTCGGATTTGTGCGTCGGTTTCCCACGGGCTGTCAGTTCTGGGGTTGTGAAATATATGCCCGTCAAATAGTCGTGTGTATTTTTTTTGTGCGAGCAGTGCTTCTAATGCCATTGGTGTGAGATCAACTTCACGCCAGCCTGCTTTGGTTTTTGGGGCTTTGGTGTGTTTGCGAGTGGTACTGCGGCGAATAGACACTTGCTTCTTATTTTCATCAACGTCTTCCCAGCGTAAAGCAATTAATTCGCCTGTACGCAAACCTGTAAAGAAGGCAAATTGAAACAGGTTTTTGTGTTGCACTTCTGTGCAATTATCCAGAATCCGTTTGATTTCTTCGGGGCTGAAAGGGTTGGGTTCTTGCTGGTTGACGGAAAGGTTTTTTACTTTTTCTGCGGGATTGCGTTCTATTTTGCCGTCAATAAAGGCATCGTCAAGCATTCTGCGTAGCGGGATTAGGACGTTGTTGATGCGTTTATTGGATAGCTCGCTTTGTTTGGCTACCCAGGCTTTGATGTGCCGCGCTTGCAGGTCTTTTAGCATTAAGTCGCCAAAGTTTGGATTTAAGTGACAGTCTATGGCGCTTTGATAATCTCTGGCAGTGCTTGGGGATAGTGTTGGCGTAGTGATTTCTAGCCATTCTTTGAGTGCTTGCTCAACGGTGATATTGACGGGTTTGTATTCGTCGAATAAGGCACAGCGTTTTGAATTGGGGAAGTGCTGACGGTAGTTGAATTGCTGAGTATCAATTTCGTGCTGAATCACTAGGGCGAGGCGATCAGCATGTTTTAGATTTGCTTTGTTGTCAATGAGCTTCAGGCTTTCGCGGCACTGCACACCTTTGTAAAAAAAACCAATCCACAATTTACCGTTTCTTGTGTAAACCTTTGCCATCTAAACCCCACATCCATTCTTCAATTCTATCTTGGTCATACACGATTTGCTTTTTTCCCGTTGGCAAGCGTTTCCAATGCGTACCCTCTAGCCAATAGCCTTCATGCCTCATAGTTTCAATTTGCCGCTGTGTAAAACCCAGATTGCGCTCTACCACAGGCCATAACACAGGTCTCGTCATGCATTCTCTCCAATAGGGTACAGGTAAAGGGTTGTGTGTTTGGGCATTTTTTCGATGTTTTTTGCTTTATTTTGAATCACTTACAACCACACAGTCTTTGTATGACAAGGTTGTGTGTGGGGTTGTGTGGTCTTTATAAATCAATGCTTTACAAATAAAAATCACACAGCCTTTCAGTCAAACCACACCACCCTTGCTATTGGGTACGGTGTTTGTGTAGGTGGTGTGTTTTGCTATCTAGGGCTATGTGTTTTGGGTGGCAGAGTTGTGTATTTTTTGCTCAGGGTTGTGTGCTTTTGATTAAAGGCTATGTGGTTTTAATATATTAAATTATTGAAAATATTAGTATTTATATAAAACAACACAGCCCTTGTGCGGAATTCTGTGTATAACAGCCAGATATTCACATAGGCAGCACACAGGTTTGGTTTTTAGATGGGTGAGGTATAAAAGGTTGAGTGGAGGTGTGTGGATCGAATGATTTCTAATCATTGGAGCTTTTGTTATAGGCCGCTTGGCATGTCTACTTTTTTGGCCTTAAATGAGGTGGGGAAATTTAGGGAATTGACCGTTAGAGAATACCGCAGCTCGGTCGAGCAGACATCCCACACGATGTGTGGGAGCAATGGTGTTATCGCGCTTGGCGCTGTTGTTTTTTAAGGTCGTTTTTGCATAATTTTTGATATTCATCAATCATCTGCTGTCCTGTAATGATGATTGATGGTTTAGGGGTTAGCATCTCCTTTAATTCAGCTATTTCTTGTCTTAGCATATCCATCTCGTTGATCTGAGTGACTCACTCCGGCCTCTCTGTGAGGAATTTCTTTCTATTTTTTAACGTATGCGATGCTTTTGGATTAGACATATCATATT
>JADGEH010000195.1 GCA_016744475.1 Thiotrichales bacterium
TATGTAGTGGCTCATGTCTTAAGACCTCATTTTTTACTGGAGTGAGTAGGTATTCTTTACTCTTTTTAATTGAAAATTTAGACTTGGACAAGTCTATTGCTCACGCGCACCTGCATCAAGGGCGTAAACACCATTCACGTAATCCTCTAGAGCAATGTTAGGAAATTTTTTCTTGAAATGATTAACAAAGGCTTCGCGTTCGGCTTCTGGGTCTGCCGTTGCGGTGAGCGGTAAGCTGGCCAGCAAGCTGAAGCCAAGTACCAGAGCAATGGTTTTTTTCATATATCAGTTTCAGCGTTCTATGCCTGTTGCGTTAAGGCGACGCTGCCTCCTTTCATGTGAACCAAATATCAGTTTTTTTTTGCTTTATAAAAGTCTGCCCATTATGATTAAGCATTGAAATATATTGAAATATAAAAACAATGCAGCAACATTGATCTCAAACTGTCCACATCAAGGAAACGCCCAACCATGAATATCACCTCCCCCTAACGACAGCTTAAAACGCGCTCAACCCCTCATGTTGGCTATTGCCCTTGTCATGTGGCTCAATCCTGTTATCGCTCATGCATTGGGCGCAGATTTTTACGAGGACACTCACCTCCAAGGCCCATTTATTCATTTCTCAGAGCACCAAACCCATCTGGAAAATGTGTTTGATGAAGCTTTTTTTGATTGGGATAACCGCATTGATTCTTTGCGTTTATACGCTAATACCTGCGCTACTCTATATAGCGAAGCGGGTTTTAATGCCAACGGTGGTGCGGAAACGGTCGAAAAAACCTTTTATCCACAAGCTGGTCGTGACTACACGGATCATATCGACTTGCCTACCATGCACGGCAGCATATCCTCTATCAAATTGTTTGAATGCACACCAGAGACAGTCACTACTCAAGTGAAATTTTATCGTGACGGTGGTTTGCAAGGAAAATCAGTATCTTTTACCACCAATCAAGCGGATTTAGACACGGCAGCACAGAGTAGTGAGCATTGGGGTAATCGCATTAGTTCTGTGCAATTGGGCAAAAATACTTGTGTGCATATCTATGCTAAACCGAATTTTTCAGGGCAGAAAAAAACCCTGCATTTTCAATATGGCGAAACCACTGACTATTTAACGCTAGGCGATTTTGATAATAAAATTCAGTCGTTTGAGATTTATGATTGTGCCGCTATGCCATTACAAGCCACTTTTTATGAAGAACCTTATCAACGCGGTGAGGCTGTCAGTCTTACTGTGAGCGACGCACCAGTCGCTATGACAGAACTGACGGATACGCTGTATCACAACTGGGATAAACGTGCAGATTCTCTGCGCTTGCACGGTCATACCTGTGTCAGCGTCTCTAGCGCAGCAGAATATGACGAGGCTGATCCCAACTTAAAAACCTTTCAGCCGCATAAAGGCAAAGCCTACACTGATTACATGCGCTTGCCTGATTGGCATGATGCAGTGTCTTCCGTCAAAGTGTTTGCTTGCGAGCCTGTCGAAACTCAAACTCAACTCACCTTTTATGATCACAGCGGCTTACAAGGGAAGGCGTTTAGTTTTAATGACAGTTTGAATGACTTACGTGGTTTAACTGATGCAGATGGTGTCACGTTAAACAACCGTGCCAGCGCTTTTAAACTCGCGCCAAATACTTGTGCCACCTTATACGAGCGCCCTCAGTTCAAAGGTCAGCAAATACGCTTGTTTGCAGACACACAAGATCAGGCCACAGAATTTCATTACATCGGTAATTTCAACAATACACTCAGTTCATTCCAAGTCTACGAATGTGATGCTATGCCTGTAAAAGCGGTGTTGTATCAATTAGAACCTAATTCTCAAGGTGAACGAGGTTATGAACTGCCAATCACTCACCATCAAACTGATTTATCTAAAATTGATGCCCCAGACGGTGAAGCCTGGAGTGGCAAAGTGTCTTCTGTTGCTTTACACCATGACACCTGTATTCAAATTTATAAAAACCAAGGGTATCAAGGCCGCTCCGTTACTTTGTATCCTAAATTTGGACAAGCTGTGACTTATTACAATGAACTTTATACTGATGGCTTTGATAACAAAGTGCAGTCGGTGAAAGTATTCCGTTGTGAAAGTGAAATTTTGCAATCCTTAGTGTGGATGTATGCAGCCGATTTCTTTAATGAAAAATCGCCCAACAGCGGTTATCAAGCTTTCAGCCCTAGCCGCCCCATCAATGTTAAAAATCCCTTTAATGCACAAGCTTTTAATGATAATGCCATTGATCGTATGGGTTTAGGACGTTATTTCCCTACTGCGGCTTTATTGCTCGATAACACCTTAAGTTCTATCCAAGTGCCTCCCGAAGTGGCAGCGGTGATGTATCAACACGAAGAACGCGATTCCAATACGAACAACATCAGCAACCCAGGAATGGCGTATGAGATTCCGTTGATGACAGACAGTGGCACAGGCTGGCCGCAAGAAGACACCGATGCCACCTATCATCATGGCTATACCATCGCACAATTATCCACCGTAGATATGAACAATCGCCCTTCGGGTTTAGCGGTGAAATGGATGGAATACGATATTGTCAGTGTCGATTTTCAAAGCACTCGTATTACTAAACAAGGCGATACCTTTATCAATTCAACCCGTTTGGATAACTTCGGCGGCAGTGAAGCGATCAGCATGGATCACGGTTTATCCATTGAAACCAGTAATACCTCAAGTACGACATGGAATAAATCCATCACGCAGAATGTGACAACAGGCATTCGCATCATGACCAAAGCTTCAACCGGTCTGTTTGGATTAGGGGTTGAATCTGAATATGAAGTGACTACTAATTATTCTTGGGAAAAAACTACAGAAAATGGGGGCAGCAAAGAAACCTCCAAAACAGAGAGTTCATCCGATCAAGCTTCGATTAAAACGGAAGCCTTTGTTGAAATCACTAAAAACGAGTATGAAGTGGACTATATCGCAACATTGCGTAATACCACCACTGGGCAAACCAAGCACGAAAAAGGCGTTATTGCAGGTATACAGGGCACCAGCAGCAGTCTCAAAACCCAGCCTTGTCCTGCAACAGTCAAAATCGAGCCTATTCCTGGCAATCCCGAAGGGCAAAATCCAGATTTGCTCTATAGCCTGTATTTACCCACTGTAGAAGTCATTGATTACAGCCAAGCACGCGCTTATGACAAACAACGCCTACAATTGCACCT
The DNA here is from genome assembly GCA_016744475.1 of Thiotrichales bacterium. Taxonomy (GTDB): domain Bacteria; phylum Pseudomonadota; class Gammaproteobacteria; order Beggiatoales; family Beggiatoaceae; genus BB31. Next base: position 3,205 of record JADGEH010000195.1, read on the forward strand.
ACGCGGTTATGACCACAATGGTCAATACGGTGAACCCAAGTTTGAATTGACTTTAATTCAGGCCGAGCAACAAGTCCCCGTCATGCACGATTATCCCCCCGCATTTCTCATTATTGATAATGAAAAATATCAGTTATGGGTAGATTATTTGGAAGTTGATAGCGATACCGCCAGCACACTCGGTTTTGATGCGCAACCTTTACGGGCGATCCTTAACAGCTCAATGGCAGATTATCCCAATCCACAGGAACAATTACCTTTGTTTAGCATTACTGAATTGGTTGGCTCAATACCTGAAACACTTCAGGCTATAGGTCGTTAAGAAATGAGAGGGTATGAATGGAGAAATCCTTTGAACCCTCAATACCCAACAAACAAAATCCTTTGTAACGTTTGATGTCGTCATTGCTAAGCATCACGTCAACAATGGCTTTCTGGTTGGGAGCAACCCATACGTTGTGGCTTACGGGTTCTGGCTTGAGTAAAAGCACTGACGGTCATGTTGCGCGAGGTAAGAATGTGCATATTCTCCTCCATAAAAAACGGATAACACTAAGGTCATGCTATCCGTTGCTGATTGGCTTAGACAATCAATTATTGACTCATGTGTAACATCCGTTATTGAATCGCAAACCCCTGACAATGAAAGCTTGTCCACAGCGTTGTATCCCACGGGTCGCTGCCTGCGGGAGCGACAATGCCGCAGCCTTGGTAATCGCCGAGGGCTAGACCGCGTGGTAGTTCTACTTCAAAGATGACAAAGTCTTTGTCACCGCTTAAATCCAAATCGGTTTGATAGGCTTGGATGGTATTAGGGAAGTTCATCGAAAACGGATAAGCAAAGGTGACAAAATAACTTTCAGGAAAAATCAACGCGGCGTACAAATCATAGCGTGCGGTGTCGCCATTTTTTGTGTGCAGGCTAAATTGCAGCTTATCACCGATTTGGTAGCTGGATTGGTTGGTGCCTGCGCTGATGCTTAAGGCAGCGGGGTTGGAGTCAGTAGGCTCAGAGGTATTGCTTTGACAAGCTGGAGCGCTGTCTGATGGCGTAACGATTTGGCTGGCTTCGACTTCACCCACGGCAATGTCTGACCACACGCCTTGTATGTCTTGCGCTTGGTAGGCAACGCGCCACTGGCCTGTTTGCGGGAAGTGTTGATGTTGCACTTGGTAGCGGTCTTGCTCGGCGTTGTAGCATAGCAAGGCTTCGTTGCTGGCAAAGTCGGTGGCGATGCCGTTGTATAAAGCTGAGGTAACGCCTGCGGGTTGCATTAAACGCGCACGGACTTTGCGGATGCGCTCGTCGCCTGCGGGGTAGGTTTTTACCCATAACAACGCGCCGTTGCTGTCGGCTTGAATCACAGGATGCACTTGCACGATGTCTGGCGGTGGATTGGCGGATACCCCAGGGCGGCCTAACCACGTTCTTGCTGCGAGTAAGCCATCGCGGGTGTTATACAAACCATCACCTGAATCATCTAATTGCGGACGTTGTTGGTCGAATTGCAGCCCATTACGGCGAATTAAACGCTCGGCGGTTTCGTAGGCTTCTAACACGTTCATGCCACGTCGCAGGCTACTAATCAAACTGTCAGAAAAGTTCTCTTGGCGGGTATTCCAAGCCACATTCCATTTATTCGCACTGGTCAAAATCGTGCGATTTTCACCGGCTAACTCATCCAAGAAACCACCTGAATGACAGGTATCGAGAATAATCACTTGCTGCGCATGAGCGGGTATTTGTGCTAATAAATCACGCAATGCGCTTGAGCTAATGTCCGTGGTGCGATTGAGTTGCAAGACTTCAGGCTCGGCAAAACCATGTCCGTGCAAATACAACACAAACTGCTGCCCCGGTAACAAAGTCGGCGCAATCTCAGAAATGGCTTGCTGCAACTCGGTGAGCGGGTCAAATAACAGATAATCCACCACCGACCCGTCTTGATTATCATTAAAGCCATCCCCGTCTAAATCCTGATGCTCCATTGGGGTGAAATACACAATATCCGCATCGGTATAACCACGAGACTTCAGCAGCTTATACATACGCCGCGACAACTCATCGGTGTAAGGAAACAAGGTGTTATTCGTATGCGAACCACCGCCAGCAATTACCATTGCGCGACCAAAACGGGTTTCTACCGTGCTGGCTGGATTGCTGACTGTGACTATTGTGCTGGCTGGAATCGCATCTAAATCCCGTGCAGTGATGGTGGCAACGCCTGAGCTATGAGCTGTCAGGGCTACCTCATTTGGAATTAAGCGTTTGCAAGAGTGATAATAAGAAGTCATTGTCCCACCCTGCACGCTTGCGTTTGCCCTTAATAGAACCTTTAG
>JADGEH010000059.1 GCA_016744475.1 Thiotrichales bacterium
GATGCTGGAAATCCTGCCATTTACGTCATAATGGATAGAAGCAGGGACTATCGCTTCATAAGCTGGATGCTGATGCCCAATATCGGATTTATCTGTCAACGCTGCTGTGAGCGTATCGTTTAAGAGCGCATCCGCATCTTGATAGGCGCTCACCAGAACAGTGATGGCGGCAATACGTTCAGCATCCGTTGACATCAGATTTAAAATGTCAGTGATCTGCGTTTGTAGGCTGGTTTCTGCTGAAACCGCTCGACTTTCTTCTTGGTCAATTTGTGTTTGTAGACCGCTGGCATCCAATAAATTGCCCACGGATTCAAAACGAATACAGGTCAGGCTATCTAGTGCATCGGGAGCATCCACAAACACCAGATGTCGAGTATCTTCTGCATCGATGTTGTAATCCTGATCTGCTATTTGTTGCTGGCCATTCCGAAACACCAGCAATCCAGCATCAACGTAGTCACCTTGTGCGTAGAAGGATGTATTGACACCATCTTGGATGCCCGTCAACGCTTCATGGTAAAGCCGAGTGCCTGCATTGATTTTTTCTGCTAATGCCTGAGCCAACAAGTTTTCGCCGATACTGGCTGGCGCTAACTGCTGAGCAGCATTAATGAAAGAGCGAGTCATGCGGCATTCCTCATCATTTGCGAGATTTGAATAAAGCTTGAATTAAACCGCGAGCTTTCAGAGTTAGCGTATTCACGTTCACTGTCATGTAGGTGACTTTGCCATCGGTATAAATATAAGTTTTAACCTGGGTCACACCGTTATAGACCACTGTTTCAGTGTTCACTGTGTTGTTGGCGTGATAGGTAAATGTACGCGTTCTGTTTTGACCATCAACGTTTTCTACGATGCTGGAAATCCTGCCATTTACGTCATAATGGATAGAAGCAGGGACTATCGCTTCATAAGCTGGATGCTGATGCCCAATCATTTGCGAGATTTGAATAAAGCTTGAATTAAACCGCGAGCTTTCAGAGTTAGCGTATTCACGTTCTAAGTCTGCTTGCGTTTTTAGCGGTGAATGGAAACAACATTCATTGCTTGATACCGAGGCTATCTGCAAACCTTGCATGTGCAACCAGGCTGCAAAGCCTTTTTGTTGAGCAATAATCATGTGTTCATTTTGATGAGGCATGAAAACTACATCCTTGTAGTGATTCAAAACGCATCCTTGCGCATCGAAAATAATAATACTCTATAAAATATATATTCTCAATAGAGTAATTTATTGCTGACCAAACAAGGCTGATCAGCACATCTTCATAAGTCATATTGTTCCAAGGGAGCCAGGGAATTGAGTATCAATAAACTGCTGGGCAGACACTTCTTTTGATACGCCTAAAGTGCCGCCAACAGTGACGTGACCTGAAATGTTGACATTGCCTTTAAGGTTTATAGTGGGGGCTGTAACGGTGGCTTCTTGACCTGCGGTAGCGATTAGTTTTTGTCCTATTTGGGCGGTTAAATCCCCTTTAACCATCGCCTCCAGATGGCCTGTAGCGACGTTATAAAGAATTGTTCCGCCGTCAGGCCAGATGATTTCTGTCTGATGAGGATTGTTGTAATGATGCCGAAAAATCGTGCCATCAGAAAAGGCCATCTCAGCCAGATGCGAATCGCCGCCTTCGCTGTAGTGGTATTTGAAAATAGTGCCGTCGGCCTGGGTGACGGTTTTATGATGCAATTGACCAGACTCATCCCACAAGTAAGTTTCAATGCGGCCATCAGGCCATGTCCATTGTCGAGTATGGGTTTTTGCTTGTTCATTCCATACAAAAAGATAAGTAACACCATCGGCTTGAACGCGCTTATCGGTGTGGGTTTGCGCTGTCTCATCCCAAATATATTGCCCTGTCCTGCCATCAGGCCATGTCCATGATCGTTGATGAGTTTTAGCCTGTTCATCGTGCTGCCAGAGGTACACTAGCCCGTCGTTTTGTGTCAGTGTTTCCGTGTGTATCTGAACCTTCTCATCCCACACATAAGACCACTGGCGACCATCAGGCCAAACCCAGCTTCGTTGATGCGTCTGTGCTTTTTCATCCCACTGAAACTGGTACGTCACACCATCGGCGTGCGTGTGGTTTTCGGAATGGGTCTGGTGTTCTTCATCCCAGGTATAAGACCATACGCGACCATCAGGCCATGTCCACACTTGCGTGTGCGTCTTATTTTTCTCATCCCAAACATAGTAATAGCAGGTTTGATCAGCATGAAGGTGGGAATGGGTGTGAGTCAGATTTTCGTAATCGTAGGTATAAATATCCAGCACGGCACCATCAGGAAACATCCAGTGTCGGTGATGGATTTTGGTGTCTTCATCGTGGATAAATTGGTATTGCGTGCCGCCTTGATAATCCATTTGATGCAAATGGCGTGGTGGCACGTTGGATTTATCAGAGTTCGTTTCTTTGCGCCTAGGTGAGCGATCTTCTCGGTCATCCAGACACCAAAGCTGCTCCCGTGTGCCATCAGGATACAAGCGCTGCTCACGATGCAGATAACGGTCGTATTCCCACAACATGCCGTCTTTATATCGTGTACGACGTACCGTTTCACGCCAAGGGCGACCGTCTTCGGTTTGATCATCTGCACCCACTGGAGGACGGGTAGCATCCCAAGACAAAGAACCGAGCAAAATGCCCTGCATAGGATCACCCGATGGCGACAACACCATGACCTGTTCACCCACTTCATACGCCCAAAAATCCAAATCACCGCCAGCACGCATAAAGAGCTGCGGGAGCCAATAGGTCAGATGATCACCTAATCTCACCCGATACAAAGGGCCACGATATTGATGGTGAATATCTTTGTTATGAAACCAAGGCACTTCAGGGTCTTCAGGCGGTGCCCCGAAGTGATTCATGTCATAGCGGGCGTCTTCTATCACGCCGATGCGCACACTATTAGCAATACGGCGCTGCGCTTCAGTAGCGTTGAATCCAGTGACTTCGTGGTTATTCACTACAACTCAACCTGATTGACAACCTGTTCAGGCAAAACAAAATCTGTAAAATCAGTGCGGCACAACAAAAAGCAATGCCGTAGAGCACCCGTGAGTTCAACAAACATTTGTCCATCATCATAAACACGGTCTTTAGCCATGTCGGGTTTCCATGAAAACATCAAGGCGCATTGTTCGGGTGCATAAAGACTTGAGTCAGGTTGAATGCTAATGGGCTTAAGCCGCAGTTCGCGTACCAACGAAATGGGGTCAATTAACTGCTCAGCATCAGAAAATAAACGTACAGAGAGTTGACCCTGTATTTCAAATTCTGCGTGCCATTCATCATTTGCATCTACATTGGGTTCAGTGAATTCAACCCCTGGTTGATACATCACTACAAAGCGCGGGTTTTGCCATTCATTGCCATACGCAGACAGTAACACCTCGTTGATTCGTTGCGTCAGCTTTATACTAAGTTCTTCTCGCAAATTAACGGACATAAATGGTGACCCGTTCTTCATCATTAGGTAAGACATGGAGCACTGTATATAAGGTAAGCATAGGGTTATCAAAGCGCACTGTGTCGCCTTGTTGTATAACATGATCGGGGATTTCTGCTTGCAACTGACTGCGGACTAAGGTGATTTCATGCACGCGGGTGCTTAATTGATGGGTATAACCACTGCCTACAGGCTGAGCCTCTGCATTGCGAACAATGATGCCCTTCAGCTCTACCCTCTCTAATTCATGGCCATTAGGATAAAAAAAGAGGCGCTCACCCGAAGCATTAATGATGAGCGCCAAATCCACCAAGGAGGCAGCGTGGAGTGTAAACATTTAAGCCGCAGCAGGAAGGGCTTCTTCTTCAGGCAATAAAATTAGTTCTTTATCGCCTAAATCTTTTAACAAAGCCAAACCGCCTTTAAACACCACGCGAGGGTCAGAATGTTGTCGGGCGCGAATGATATGTGAGCGTGTTTGGTGCTCATAGTAATCATCCATCGTAATCAATTGAGGCGTATCTTTAGTCCATACAAAACGTCGTCCAAAGCAAGGTTCTTTTAGATTTTTCCCGCCATTGCTGGGACGGAGTAAAGACACATAATCTTCAGACCAAATAGGTGTAATGTCAGTCTTAGATTCTTCTGGTGCTTGATCAACAATGGCATTGCCCACCCACACATCATCGACCGACAAATACATCGCCAATAATTTGCGCTTGGCTTCTTTAGGCATGGTTTGTATAGGGGTTGTAAACTGCATCGTTTCGCGCAGTTTTTTAGAGCGCAGTGCTTGCTCAAAACGTAACTCACTCATCGTCAAATGCGTCAGTTCCAAACCTGTTGATAACACAGCTTTGCGTTTCATATGAGCCACATCTAATTCAGGATCAGAGGCTCCATAATCAGACCAAGGGGCTACCGTTTTATAAATGCCCGAACCCGCATTGCTTTCATCGCCAGCGGCATCAGCCACTTCACGCTCTTGATTACGCGCAATCACATCATTAGCACGTTGAGAACAGACTTCTTCTACATCAAAGTAGTCGTTGTAGTTCTCTGCTTCTGTATCATCAATAGGTTCTTCCCAACCATCTTCTTGGCAGTTGTAATCTTTGCCTTTGAACTTCCAACTACCACGCGGATAAGCAGCTTGTGCAGCCCGTCGGGTACTTTGTACTTTTAATAAATACTCAAGGGGAATCACAAAATACCCGGCTGATTTTTTCGGCGTGTTAAAAATCGGCATGACCTTATGCCCGATAAAGCCACGTCGAGAGCGTTCTAAATCGTATTCATGCATAACAATATTGAGATCAGGACGTGGTGAAAAATCCTTTTTAGGACGTGGCATAGCCTTATGCTCCTTATCAATTTAAAAACACATCCATGTGTTTTTAGAGACTTACAAATACATCACTTCAAACACTTGTCCGTCAGCACTGGCTGATGTCCAAGCAATCGCTCCCAATGGCACAGCGCCCGAATCTGCAAATTTGCCATCAGCACTCGCAAACAATTCAGCACTACGTGCAATAGCCCCCGCCGCCACACCCAACATCGTGCCCCCATGCGTATGAGTTTTGACCGCCACAGCTTCGCCTGCTTGAGCAAAATATTGCGCATGACCAAAGCCCACTTCAGTCTCAGACGCATGAGCGATAGAAGGGGGAGAAGATTCATTGGGCAAGAGCTTCACGCGACGATGTTCATCAATATCTGTCGCACCCTGTGCAGTGACAGGGCTTTGCGTAAATGAACTCATAAAATCATCCTTTAAGTCGTGAGCTAAGAGGCTGCTTTAGCCGCGTCAATAAACGCCTGCTGTGCTTCTGGATGCTCTTTAGCAATCAGTCGCACTGCATCAGGCTTACTCATACCTTGCGCCATGTATTCGGCGACTAAGGCGTTGAAATCCTTATTTTGCCCTTCAGGAGGAGCAGACTGTTGTCCAGGTGGAGGCGGACTCCAAGCCGCTTGCACCACTTTAACCTGACCCATTTCAGCGCGTAACGTTTTAATACGTTGCGTTGCTTCTGCTTTAGTGACATTTTCAGTCAAACATTGCACATGCAATTGGGCAAACAAGCCTTGTTGATCACCTTCCAGCACATCAAACAAAGCAGAGATTTCAGCACGCTGTTCTGATGCCTGCTGATGAGTATCAAGCTGCGCTTTCAAGGCTTTCAATTCGCTGACAGAAGCTTCTAATTGCCCCGTCAACGCGGTTTTTTCAGATTGCAATGTAGTGATTTGCGCTTGCAGATGTGCAGCATCGGTATGTTCTGCCAAAGAGGTGGCAGCAGAAGAGGTCGTCATGTTTTGCGTTCCTTGCATTTGTGACAATAAAGATTCAAAACTGGTTAAGCCGTCCACCATTTGACGTGTCTTAGCCTGATCGCCCACCAACACATCCCCTTGACCAAACTGATCTTGGACATACCGCTCAGAAACACCGCGAAACTGGGCTAAATCCCGAATAAAGACCGCTTCAATTGAATCAGCTAAGGTTTGGAGATGGTGCTGTCCTGCTTCTGTAGCTGGATCAACATGTTTATTCGGGGCATGGCGAGAAGTGATAATGATGTCATCGGGATCATCAGATTGAGTGACTAACAACACCCCCACGCTGCCCACCAAAGCCGTTTCATGCACATAGATTTCATTCGTCGCAGCCGCCAACCAATAAGCCGCACTGCACAATAAGCCTGTGGAATAACTGTAAGTCGGTTTAAGACAAGCACGGATAATATGTGCCAGCTCAGCAATCCCTGTGGTGTGTCCGCCAGGGCTGTCAAAATGAAACAAAATCCGATAAATATTTGGATTTTCAACGGCTAATTGCACATCTTTGGCAATGCCCTCCACCGTTGCAATATCAAAGTACCAGGTAAACAAAGACTCATGCGGCACGATAGGCCCCATCACAGGAATCACGGCGACATGACCGCGCACATACGCCGTTCTAGCCCCGCTTAAACGCTGTCCATCTTTTGATTCGACAGCCTGCGGGACTAAAGCCTGTTTAATCAGGCTTTGCAAAGCCGGACGATAAATCGCCCAGGTGGGATGGTTTAAAAAGGGGGACAGCGATTGAGTCATTACGATGCGTTCCTCAGCATTTCGCATCATTATTAACTCTATAGAGTATGATCGCAAGGTTTAGGCAAAAAAAATCCAGCGCTAAACACTCAAGCGCTGGACAATCTGTGATAGAAGAGAAGACTTAATTATAAATCAGCAAAAAAATATTCTCAATAGAGTTATTTTGTGCCTTGGCTAAAATCGCCTAGAGAATATCGTTGACGTTGATGCGCCGATAAAGCGTTGACCTGATTCTGCCAATAACGAATATTATCCCTCACGTTCTGAGGATTAGAACGAGACACCGTTTGTTGTCCACTCGGTGTGCTAAAGCTATAACTTTCCATTTGAGCGATCTTTAGATCGGCTTCTAGCCACGCATTAAGATGTTGTTGAGCGACTTCCAGCGTGATCATCCTTTTCACCTTGTGCATAAAACGCATCGGATTTAATTTCAACATCCACATCATCAGGATTGCGGCCACCTTGACGAACCAGGTTTTTACGACTGTCGGTTCTATTTTTAATCTTGAGTTCTTTCGCCCGCTCTTCTCTGTAGGGATCAATATGAGCCATAGACGGATGCCGATGCTCCGCATCAAATAACGTCCAACGGTCGATGCCAGGGGGCACTTTTTCCAGTTCGTACAATATCACTGTCTCAATCACTCGCTGATAGACGGGTTGCCAGAACTGCCAGACAAAATCATCAGCAATGATAGTAAAACCCATGTGATTCACTGACTCGGCTTGGCGTTCGCTGCTATATGTGCCTGCAAATTCTCCGGTCAATGTCGAATGACTCATGCCAATCCCACGCGCCATCATGCGCAATTGTCCACGACGAAAATTATCCAATTGTGCATTAGGCCGCCCGTTTGGATTCACCATCTTGATTTCTTCGCCAGGGTTGAGATTGTCAAAAAACATAGCGGGACGAAACGCAAATTTACGTGCCCCAGCGTCAGGATATTGGCCTAATGGTGCATCCAATGCCGACGGGTCTTTAATGATTTGCGCCCCCAGCGCTGCTGCCATTTTCGCAGCCACGCGCTCACTATCATCATAATCACGCACATCATCCAAACGCTTAAACGTGGCATGAAACCCCGTAATACCACGGGTTTGTCCAAAACGTTCAACCAAGGTGGGATGCAACACAGACTCACTGGGAATGCGCAGCGTTTCTCGACCGTGCATACGCCTCGCACCAGGATGCTCCTTATAAAGGTGGTACGCTACAGAACGATTAAATACGCCTTTCTCTACGCCTTGAATAATCCGTCTCCCCTGGTATTCACCATCCTCATAAGCCAGTTGATCACACTCCATAAATTCCAACGATAAAGGCACTGGCGACAAATGTGGATAAGCTTTCCCCTCAAGCTGGCGTGCCAAAAATTCACCATCTCGAATCCACGAACGCACTGCCATGCGCTGCATCGCGCCGCCGCCAAGTGACCCAGAAATATCTGCCGATTTTAACCAGCGTAGATACCACTTCTTAAGCTCGGCATTGAACTGCGTGTGCAAACTGCCATCTTTACTCTTCACCATCGGCTCAGTTTGTATTTGCTGGCCTACCAGACGTGCCTCAAAGGTGTCTAATGCCCCTTTGACCACATCATAGTTTTGCTCCAACTCCCGCGCCTGTTGCACCATCTCCCGCCCCGCCATCTGCACCGCATAATCGGCATCACCTGTATCCGTGTTGCGCTGCGCACGGTGGCGAGAACCAGAGCGCCCGCCGTCATATAAGGCATTTAAGGCATGACGCGAACGCTCACGCCTCAGCGCCCACCCCGGAAAAGTGTAGGCAATCGCTTGTTCTAATCGGTTCATGAAAAGGCATCCTTGCTGTACATGAAAGCCTGATTTTACTCTAAAAACAATTAACACTCTAAAGAGTTGTTGGTTAAGCGCAGTATTTAATTCAGGATGATACTTGCAGTATGATGGACAAAACGTCCAGTTACCGAATAATAAAAACCTGGGAATCAAAAAAGTGGCACATAACCAAAAGCCTAAGCAAACCCTCACACTACAAGCACTCTGGCAACAAAGCGGCATCACCCCCAACGCTGCCCAGCAAGAAGCAATCTTCCATACCGAAAAACCGCTGCTGATTATCGCAGGGCCAGGGTCAGGCAAAACCTTCACGCTGGTCGAGCGCGTTGTCCACCTTGTCACCGACCAAGGCGTAGCGCCTGAGCACATCCTCCTTGTCACTTTCACCGACAAAGCCGCGCAAGAACTCACCACCCGCGTCTCCAATCGCCTCAACGCACTGGGCGTTAAGGTCAACCTCAACGAAATGTACTTAGGGACATTTCACTCCATCTGCTTGCGTTGGTTAGATGAATACCGCGACTACACACGACTCAAGCGCAACTACACCCTGATGGATCAATTCGACCAGCAATACTTTCTGTATCGGGGCATGAAGGAATACACCGAGCTAGACGACATTGGCGAAGTCATCGGCGCATCAGAAAAAGTCTCGGCTTGGCACAAAAGCGAAGAACTGCTCAAACGCATCAACCAATGCAGCGAAGAAGTCCTCAATGCTGACACTCTTATGCAAGCCGACGACAGCGCCATCGTTGCCTTGGGTAAATGCTACGCGCTGTACCAACAACAACTCGAAGCAGAAAACGCGCTGGACTTCTCCACCATCCAGCTCGAAGCCCTCAAACTACTGCGCAACCAGCCCGACGTGCTGGCACAACTCCAACAAAAAATCACCTACTTGATGGTGGACGAATACCAAGACACCAACACCATCCAAGAACAACTACTGTTTACCCTCGCAGGTGACAACACCGCACCCAACCTCTGCGTAGTCGGCGACGACGACCAAGGCTTATACCGCTTCCGTGGTGCGACCATTCGCAACATCCTAGAATTCAAACAACGCTTTCCCAGCGGTGTGTGCAAACAAGTCAGCCTCACCACCAACTACCGCTCCCACCCCGACATCATCCATTTTTACAATCACTGGATGGACGGACAAGTGTGGGACGTGGGCGACAAACACTTTAGATTTCCCAAACGCATCCAAGCGCGAGACGACGAATTTCCCGACACCGCCACCGCCGTGCGCCTGTCCAAGCCCACTGCCGAAGGCTGGCACGAAGAAGTGCTTAACCTATTGCACCAACTCAAAGACAGCGGACAACTCAACGACTGGAATCAAGTTGCCTTCCTGTTCAAATCAGTGAAAAACCCCAAAGCCACGGCACTGGCGCGACACCTAGAACACAACGGCATCGCCGTCTACTCACCACGCGCCAACCAATTCTTTGAACGCGAAGAAATTCGCCTCATGATTGGCGCGTTGATCTTTCTGTTCCCGCAGTTCCCCCAAGTGCGCCAATGGCAAGCCAACGCCAGCCTGAAAATTTGGGACTACTACGACCAAGACTGCTTTAGCCCTTTTGCCCACGCCCTGCGCCAAGCAGAAAACGCCCCGTTGCGGCGCTGGGCAGCCAGCATTGCCAAACAACACCACGTCCTGACGCGCAACACCGACCACACTTTTAGCGGCTTGTTCTACCAACTACTCAGCTTCCCACTGTTTAGCCGCTACTTGCGCGTAGAACAAATGGGCAGCATCAAAGACAGTCGCCCGATGCGCAACTTGGCGATATTTTCCCAACTGCTGGGCAAATTTGAATATCTGCACCACATCAGCGTCCTAACGCCCAAATTTCTCGACAAAAACATCCGCGACCTGTTCAACCAATTTTTGCGCTTTCTCAAAGACGGCGGCATCTTTGAGTACGAAGACCAAGCCGAATACGCGCCGTCGGGCTGCGTGTCGTTTCTCACTATCCACCAATCCAAAGGCTTAGAATTCCCCCTCGTGTTTGTCGGCTCGCTAGAAGCCACACCGCGCAAACAACACACGCCACTGGACGAAGTGCTGCAAGACTACTTCAGCAAAGCGCCGTTTGAACCGATAGAACACACCAAATTCTTTGACTTCAGGCGCTTGTACTACACCGCCTACTCCCGTGCGCAAAACCTACTGGTGCTGACGTGTCAAGAAATCGAAGGACGCGGACGCACCCCGTCCAAACACTTTGACGAATACTTTTACCAGCTCCCCGATTGGCAACACCCCGACTTGCGGCTGGTAGACATCCAACTGGACAGCATCAAACCCAGCAGCCTCAAGCGCGAATACGCCTTTACCAGCCACATCACCTTGTTTGAAAACTGCGCCGAACAATACCGCTTTTTTAAGGCACTGGAATTTGCCCCCGTGCGCACCAACCCGATCCTGTTCGGCACGTTAGTACACCAGACCATCGAAGACATACACAAAACCGTGTTGCGTGGCGACAGCGACAAACTCAGCGAAACGCAAATTGAACACTGGTTCGACAGCAACTACCACTACCTCACCAAGCGTGAGCGCGTCTACCTCAACGACACCATCAAAAACGTCGCCTTACAGCATGTGCTGCGCTACTACCAACGGCAAAACGGCGACTGGTCACGCATCCGCGAAGCCGAAGTAGACGTATCGCTGGTTAAAGACGAGTATATTCTCAAGGGCAGCATAGACTTGATATGCGGTGCAAACGACACGGTAGAACTGGTAGATTTTAAGTCAGAGAAAAAACTCGACGTGAACGAACCCAAAGACCGCGAAAAGCTGGACAGATACCGCCGCCAGTTGGAAGTCTATGCGCACATCGTCGAACAGCGCATGAGCGTGGAAGTCAGCAAGACGCATCTGTACTACACCAGCGAACAGAGCGGTAATCCGTATATTACGTGGGACAAAGACAGTCGGGCGATAGAGCGTACCATTGCCAAGTTTGACCAAGTGGTGCAGCGGATTGAGCAACAGGATTTTAGCGTGGAAGAACGTCCCGTGAAATTGTGTCGGGAATGTGATTTGAAGGGGTATTGTGATGAGAAGTGATAAGTTCGATTGTTTTTTTTCGTATGCACATGTCGATAGAAATGACGATTCTTTGATAGACGGAAATCGTGAACTCTGGATAGAGAAGACAGTAGAACAAATAAGCAGGAGGTTAGAAAAAAACCTGATAAAAGTAGAGTTAGAGAACCCATTTATGTTAACTTCAGATGATTCTGATCTGGCTCAAAATAAAGGCTCAACTGATATAATTCCTTTTTTCTCAGAAAAAACCAATTTTATTCTAGATAACTTAAAAAACTGTGAGATTGTCATATTTATTTTTTTCTACCACTCGGGAGAAGGTGAAGAAAAATCAATTCATAATTATCTGTCAGTTATATCAAAGCCTACAATAGATTTTGGAACATCTACATCTACATTTTCTTTTACTTATAAAATATCCTCACAAGGAAAACATGATAGATTTGTTCCTTTACATTGTATATCACATGAAACATTACAGGCAGAAGACGATGACTTTATAGATCATAAATCTGTCCCCATAGAGCTTATAATCAAAAAAAGTATAGGGGGAGAAACTGGATATAACTTTACACCCACTGAAAACAACATCGCTCTAGAGAGTTTCAAAGAAAATTTAGAGCTTAGCTGTATAAAAGATACTGTTTCTGATGTACTTAGGAATAAGCTGAATATAGAAAAAAATGCGGTTCAAACATTTACACGATACCCTGATCTAAACTTACCTGCCCAAACCCAACTTAAACAAATTATCCTCCTACGCATTGCTGTTACCTGCGAACCCAAAACCCCAGAACTCGCCGAACACGCCATGGATCTCAGCGTCCCGCCTAACGTGGACAGCATAGAGCTTGATGTACTCATCACAGCCGATGGCTTTGACATTCTAGGCAACAACTACAAACCGCTGACCGTCCCCATCAAACGTGACTCCGATCCCATCATCTTCCAACTCCGCGCCAAAGCCACAGGCGTACAAAACGTCAAAGCCGAGTTCTTCCAGCACGGACGCTACGTTGGCGGTCTCACCGTCAGCACCACGGTGGTCGAACAAGCGCAAGAAATCACGCCAGAACAAGCACAAACCAACAAACAAAGCATCATCCGCATGGACAGCAGCGCCATGCCCACCGACTGCACCTTGCTCATCACCCAAAACCGCCCCGAAGAACACCAATACACCTACAGCTTCACCGTTCACGCGCCCAAGGCGGGACTGTACTTCTACACCATTCCTGAAAAACTGCTGATTGACGACGCGCCGTCGCGCTATGTGGACAACCTGTTCCGCGAACTTGAAGACCTGTATCAGCGCGAACAATACGACGACATTCCTGATACCTTAGAAGCCATCGGCGCGGACTTGTACGAGCGCCTGTTCCCGCAAGAACTCAAAACCTTGTGGAAAAACCGCATCCGCGATCAAGTCAAAAGCATACAAATCGTTTCTGACGAACCGTGGATACCGTGGGAACTGATCAAACCTGCTTACGAAAATCCAGACGGCGACTTTATCGAAGACGGCTTTCTGTGTGAGGACTACCTGATGGGGCGCTGGCTTAGCGGGGCAGCGAGCTTGCCGCCACCGCCTGCGAACTTCCATTTAGATAAAGGTACATTTATCATTCCTCCCGATTCAGGCTTATACCAAGCGCAGCGCGAAGCGGACTTGCTCGCCGAACTCGGCTATGCGGTCGAAGCCACCGAGCCGACCTTGAGCGGAGTGCGCAGCATGTTACAAAAAGGCGATTATCGGCTGATACACTTCGCTTGCCATGCCGAGTTCGACAACGAAGAACACGAACAAGCGGTCATCAAGCTGCAAGACGGCGGCAAACTCAAATCCCGCGACATCTCAGGCAAAAACCGCAGCTTCGGCAAACACCACCCGCTGATTTTCGTCAACGCTTGCCAAAGCGCCCGCAGTGACTTCAAACTGGCAGGCTTGGGCGGCTGGGCAGACAAATTCATCAGCGCCAAAACCAGCGCCTTTGTCGGCTCGGCGTGGTCAGTCGGTGACGACGGTGCGTACCGCTTTGCCGAAGTGTTTTACCAAGCCTTGAAAGACGGTGAACCGCTGGGCGAAGCCATGCGCCAAGCCCGTGCCGCCACCAAACAACTACCAGAAACCACATGGTTAGCCTATGTACTCTACGGCGACCCCTTAGCGAAAATGGACATGCAACAGAACACCCCATGAGCAACAAACAACAAGACCTCAACATTGAAGACGCTCGCGCCCTGTATGGCGCGGACAGCGTGGCGGACTATAGCTTTGAACCCATTAAAGGCTATCCCATGCTCAACTGGCGCGGTAAGCGCCCGTTTACCTCTACCAATTATTACCCCGCGCAACTCAAAGAACGGCATGGCGATTATCAGGGCAATTGGATCAACAAGATATTTTGGGGCGACAACCTACAAGTCATGAGCCATTTGCTCAAAGAATATCGTGGCAAAGTGCAATTGGTTTATATTGACCCGCCGTTTGATTCTAAGGCGGACTATAAAAAGAAAGTACAGTTAAAAGGACAAAGCACTACCAACGATGCCAGTGCGTTTGAAGAAAAACAGTATCACGATATATGGACAAATGATGAATATTTGCAGTTTGTTTATGAAAGAGTAATTATTATAAAAGAGTTATTATCTAAGTCAGGGTTATTATGGCTACATTGTGATTGGCATAAAAATTATCACTTAAGAAGTATCTTGGAAGAAATTTTTGGAGAGTTTAATTTTATTAATGAAATAATTTGGCAAAGAACGTTTTCTAGTGCAGCTTCTCGTACAATTAATAATATTCATGATACATCTTTTGTATTTTGCAAAAGCCCTGATTTTATCTGGAATAATATAAAGACATCACCATCTCAGGATTATCTTGATAAACGCTTTACTATGGAAGACCCAAATGGTCGAAAATTTCAGGGAATATCTTTAACTGCGCCGAGTATCAGTAAAGGAGAAACTGGGTGTTCTTGGAGAGGGTTTAATCCGACAACTCAAGGGAGACATTGGGCTTATAAACTTGAAACATTAGAACAACTCGATTTGGAAGGCAAAATATATTGGCCTCAAAAAACAGGAGGCTGGCCGAGACTTAAAAGGTATGTGGATGAAGTTGATGGTATTGCACTACAAAGTATTTGGACAGATATTTCTCCCGTTAATTCGCAAGCTAATGAGGATACAGGTTTTCCCACCCAAAAACCCGAAGCCTTACTAGAACGAATCATCAAAGCCAGTAGCAATCCTGACGACATCGTATTCGACTGCTTCATGGGCAGCGGCACAACCCAAGCCGTCGCCATGAAACTCGGACGGCGCTTTATCGGTGCGGACATCAACCTCGGCGCGGTGCAAATCAGCACCAAACGCTTATTAGGCGTGGCGGCGGACATCGAAGACCAACAACGCCAAGGCAGCTTGGCAACCGATGACAACGCGCCTGACACTTACTACACGGGCTTTGAGGTCTACAACGTCAACCACTACGACGTGTTCCGCAACCCCGTACAAGCGCGTGATTTGCTCATCGAAGCCCTAGAACTGCAACCCATGCCACAAGGACACGTCTACGACGGTGAACAAGATGGCTTCATGGTCAAAATCATGCCCGTCAACCGCATCGCCACCCGCGCCGACCTCAACGACTTAATCCACAACTTCGACCTCAAAGCCTTTAAACGTCGCAACGACGAACACCCCAACCAAGCCGTGGAAAAAATCCGCCTCGTTTGCATGGGACACGAACCCGACCTCGCCGACGCGCTGAAAAAAGAAGCCTTGCCCTACAAAATCAAAGTCGAAGTCGTAGACATCCTGCGCGACCGCCAAGACCTCCAATTCAAACGCGACAGTGAAGCCCAACTCAGCATCAACGGCAACACTTTAAGCATAGACAGCTTCTACCCCATGAACCTGCTCGGCAAACTCAGCCTAGAGCAAGAGAAAGTAGAAGACTGGCGCGAACTGGTAGAATCCATCATGATCGACTGGAACTACGACGGCGCAGTCCTAGAACCCGCCGTCACCGACATACCCAGCAAAAAAGAACTGGTCAAAGGCACATACACAATACCCGCAGACGCAGGCACAATCCGCGTGAAGATTACTGATGTGTTATCTGAATCTTGGGAAGGGGAGATAAACGATGGTTAAGGATAAGCGTTACTTCACACCAAAACAAAAAACTTATCTCTGGTATAGACAAAATGGCAGGTGTGGGATGTGTGGGCGTTCTCTGGAAGACGTTACAAAACATGATACCCACGCCCATCACGTATTCAAATGGGATGATGGCGGTGCAACCACTGTGATGAATGGCGTTATGCTCTGTCGTGAGTGTCACGATCAAGCACATAATCACAGTCAATTCAAACAATCCATCGTTATACCTCGTAGCGAGTTTCCACACGCCAACTGGGACAAAGATGGAGAATTGGAATATCGCCATCTGCTTGAAGACATCACTGATCGCGTAAAACGCAGCGATCAAGTGATGAGAAATATTGACAACTATTGGCAAGAACGTAAGAACATCTTAAAAGATGCTCAACAAAAATTACGTTCTCTCAAGTTAGACGTAGATGATAGGCAGTCTCTCTATGGCATGATTAACAACCGCTTTGAAACGATCAACTCTGAGCAGTCTAAGGAGAAACAACAGTATGAAGATGAATGCAGACGCAATTTCGACCAATTAAACCGCAAGGCTTCTGAGTGTGTTTCTATGTCTCAGCGAGAAACAGACTGGAAAAGTACCCGTGAACATTTCAAGTCTGTGCAACAATCATTTAAGGGCGTAAAGCTTAAAAAAGACCAGCGCGATCAGCTTTATGAGCAAATGACGCGAGCATTTGACACATTATCCAATCGCCAAACCAAAGACCGCGAAGACTACGAGCGTGAGTGCCAGCGTAATTTTGACCAATTAGACCGCAAGGTTTCCGAGTGTGTTTCTATGTCGCATCGAGAAACAGACTGGAAACATACCCGTGAGCATTTTAAGTCGGTGCAGCAGACATTTAAGGGCGTAAAGCTCAAGAAAGACCAGCGCGACAAACTCTATGAGCAGATGACACGGGCATTTGATACCTTATCCAATCGCCAAACTAAAGACCGTGAAGATTATGAGCGCGAGTGCCAGCGTAATTTTGACCAGTTAGACCGCAAGGCTTCCGAGTGTGTTTCTATGTCGCATCGAGAAACAGACTGGAAAACTACCCGTGAGCGTTTCAAATCGGTACAGCAGTCATTTAAGGGTGTAAAGCTCAAAAAAGACCAACGCGATCAGCTTTATGAACAGATGACACGGGCATTTGACACGTTATCTCAACGTCAAACCAAAGATCGTGAAGACTATGAACGCGAGTGCCAACGTAATTTTGACCAACTGAATCGTGATGTAAATGCCTGTATGGTTGATGCTAGACGCTCAACTGATTGGAAAAAAACACGCGAGCATTTCAAAAAAGTTCAGCAGTCTTTCAAAGATAAAAAACTCAAAAAAGAACAAAGAGATAAACTCTATAAGGGAATGCAGCAGGCGTTTGACACGCTATCAGATCGTCAAACTAAAGACCGTGAAAAATATGATCGTGATTGTGAATATAACTTTACGTCATTGAATCGTGAAGTAAACAAATGTTTATCTGAAGCTAAGAGCACAACTGATTGGAAAGCCACCCGTGACCGCTTCAAAAAAGTGCAGCAGTCTTTCAAAGATAAAACCCTTAAAAAAGACCAGCGTGACAAGCTCTACACGGGCATGAATCAAGCCTTTGAAACTTTATCCAACCGTCAAACCAAAGACCGCGAAGACTATAACCGCGAATGTGATAAAAACTACAATTCGCTACGCAGCAAGGTCAACGACTGCGTTTCTCGTTCTAAAAACTCAACCGATTGGAAAGCGACAAGAGATTACTTCAAGCAGGTTCAGCAATCTTTTAAGGGGCTGAAAATGAAGAAGGAACAGCGTGATGAGCTATATGGAAATATGCAGCAGGCGTTTGATACCTTGTCTAATCGGCAAACCCGCGAGCGCGAGCAATACGAGCGTGAATGTCAGTCTAACCACAGCCGTGTTAAATACAAAGTACATGACGCAATGAATAAAGCTGCTGGCCCTGGTGATTTATACGAAATCCTCAATTTCATCAAAGCTGTCAAATCTGAGGTTTTTGATACACGTCCTATGAAAAAGGAAGACAAGGGCAACTTAATTGACAAAATAAAAGGTGCGGAGCAAAAAGTTCGATACCGTATAGACGAAGAAAAACGCCGCAAAAAGGACGATTTCAAGCGTAGAACCGCAGAAAAAATCCAAAAACTCCAAGGTGTTTATGACAATTTAGCCAGTTCCATTGTCAGAGATGAAAGTTATTTAAGTGATCAACACTCAAAGTTGTATAACGTCAGACCAGGACCACGCGAGGGTGAAATTAGAAGTTCTATTCAAAATAGAATTAGAGATATTGAACAGCGTATTTCATCTAAAAAACACAAGAAAACAGATATTTACAATTCTATTCAAGACTTACGCAGAAAACTATAAAAGCACAATATGCCATGCCAAAATCCAACATCACCCTAGACTTCACCTTCTTCGCCCACCTGCTTGATTTCTACCAAGCCAGACGCGGTGAAATTCGCCAACATTACCGCCACTTAAGCAAACGCTTTCTGGACTGGAACGATCCCGAAGAAGGCGGCTCGCGCTTTTTACGTCGTCCACAGTTTGAAGCCTTGGAAATGTATGTGTTTCTCAAGGAGTATCTGGATAATGCCAGAATCCACACTATTTTTGAGGCGTGGTACAAGGCAGAAGGTAGATTTGAGAAGCGTGAAGCTATTGGCTTGAGCCACGAAAAACAAGCGGAAATCTTCGACCGCTTCAACGAGGCGGACTATAAGAAAGTCTTTGCCAATATGCGCAAACAAGAGCGCATTTATCCCAACTATATTTTTGCGCTAACCATGGGCACGGGTAAAACCATCTTGATGGGGACGTGCATTTTTTATGAGTTCATCCTCGCCAATAAGTTCCCCAAAGACGCTAAGTATTGTCACAATGCCTTAGTGTTTGCGCCTGACAAAACCGTGCTGCAATCGCTGCGCGAACTGGAAACCTTCGACTGGTCAAAAGTCGTTCCCGCCGAGTACATCAGCTTTCTGAACACGCATATCAAGTTTCACTTTTTGGAAGAATCAGGCATCGGCTTAAGTACGCTGGAGGGCTCGCGTTTTAATATCGTGGTATCCAACACGCAAAAAATCATCCTCAAGCAAAAGCACAAAGACACCAGCAGTACCGATAAACTGTTTGCCAGCGGCAAAGCCATGTATGAAAAAGCCAGCGTTTATGATGTCAATGCCGACTTGTATGAACTAGACGAACCGCAAGACGATGTTTCGCTCACCGCTAACCAGCGTTTTGAGAAGCTCACGCGCTTAAAACAGTTGGGCATTTACATTGACGAAGCGCATCATGTCTTTGGCAATAAGTTGGCGAAGGACATGGGTAAAGGCAATAAGCCCACTGACACCAGCTTGCGCACCACCGTAGACCAACTCGCCGCACGGCTGAAAAACGCAGGCACTCGCGTGGTGGCGTGTTACAACTACACGGGCACTCCGTATGCGGGTAAGACGATTTTCCCCGAAGTGGTCTACGCCTTCGGCTTAAAAGCCGCGATAGACAAGCAATATTTGAAACAAGTCCACGTCCACGATTACACCACCGCCAAAAGCCAAGAGTTTTTGGAAGTGGTGCTAGAGCATTTTATCAAGCACCACCAAGACCAGCGCCACGAGGGCATGTTGCCCAAGCTGGCAATCTTTGCCGCCACCATTGAGGAGTTGCAAAACGAGTTGCGCCCTGCGGTCGAAGCGGTGTTAATCAAGCACGGCTTGCCGACCTCAAAAATTTTGGTCAACGTCGGCAACGATAAACTCACCAGCAACGACGACATCCGCGAGTTCAACCGCTTGGACACGCCGCACTCCGACAAGCAATTTATTTTGTTGGTCAATAAGGGACGCGAAGGTTGGAACTGTCGCTCGCTGTTCGGTGTGGCGCTGTTCCGCGAACCCAAGTCGAAAGTCTTTGTGTTGCAAGCCACTATGCGTTGTTTACGTGCCATTGGTGAAGCGCAACAAACAGGGCATGTTTATCTCAGCGAGAAGAATAAGGACATCTTAGACGCAGAACTGCAACAAAATTTCCGCCTCAGCGTCGCTGATCTTAATCAAACAGGCAACGATAAACAGAAGGTGCAAATCCATGTCAATACGCCACCCGTGACGATTAAGCTGCATCGTGTACGCCGTCAGTATGACATTCAAGAGAAGCAGCTTACGCCAGGTTTAGAGTTAGGGCTTGCTGAGTTAGACATCAGCCCGTATCGCTTGATTCACACCGAACAAGCAGGTTTTGATAAGCAAGACGTGGAAAAGCGTAAGCAGCTTAAAACCGAAGACCTCAGCCAATACCGCGCTAAACGCCATTACAGTGCCTTAACACTGGTCGCAGAGATTGCCCGTTATCTGAATAAGTCATGTTTGGCGATAGAAAGCCTGCTCCAGCAAACCCGCGAGGGCATAGACGGCATTCTGAAGTCGGTCAATAAGTTTAACGCTATTCTTTACGACGTGGTGATCCCGCGCTTATTCGCCGCACTGTATGACCTCACACCCAACGAGCAACACGAGGAGTATGAGGTGGAGCTGGTCAAAACACCGCCGCAAGGATATTACGAGTTCACCGCCGCAAAAGATAAAATCGTCCGCCAAGGCGATGCCCCAGATAACAAAGCCGCCAAAAGTTTCCATCTGGATACTTATTGCTTCGACTCTAACCCAGAACGCGAGTTATTCTGGCATCTTATCCAAGACGGTCGGGTGAAAAAGTTGTATTTCACGGGGATGCTCACCCACGGGCAAAGCGAATTCTATGTCCAGTACATAGACCCCGATTCGCACACGGTCAGAAGTTATTATCCTGATTTTCTTTACCAGAAAGAAGACGACACTTATGTCATCGTCGAAGTCAAAGGTGATAATAAGCTAGACGATCCCGTCGTCCTCGCCAAAAAAGACTTCGCCGAGCAAATGGCAACCGCCAGCCGCATGACTTACAAGACTGTGCCGAGTACGCAAGTGGATAATTACAAGGATTTGTTGTTTGGGGATGGAATGGCACAAGAGGATAAGCAATATGGATGATCTAGACATTCAGAAGCAAACGATAGAGAAAATAAGAAAAATAGTGCCTAAAAAACTCCAGCAGAAAGAGGATATTTTTTTTGCTAAGTTCTCAAAACACAAAGGAAATACGCAAACCAAGCTGAAATATCTGTATGAATTTTCTGATACACTTTTTGGGTATGTCTATCAGGCTGTGCCTTGCAAAAAAGGCTGTTCGTATTGTTGCCATATTCCAGTATCGGTTTCTGAGGTCGAAGTGACTTATATAGAGAAATCAACGGGCATAAAGCGTAAAAACTTGCCTGAATTTGATACTCAGTTATCAGTGCCTTGCCCATTTCTTAAAAAGAATGTGTGCTCTATCTATGAATATAGACCTTATTTTTGCCGAGTATTCGTATCGGTAAATGAAACAGCAGCAGGCTGTTACCCTGATGTAATTAATAAACAAGAGTCACTCATGTTTGGATATGGTGAGCTTCAAAAATCATATTTTTTTTTAGTTCGTGAGATGAATATCCAGGATATACGAGAAGTATTTAAGTAAATGCTCTAAACCTCCCAATCCTCCCCCACGCCCGCATAATCATCTCTCTGTCCTTCAAAGTATTCTTGGCTGCGCACTTCAGGCGGACTTGGGCTGCGTTCTGGCACTTCAGAAGGCATGGCTTTGTGCGATGTTGTACTTTTAGGCTTGAGCGGCGGTGTTTGGCTTCTTTCTAAACTGCGTTTGATGCGCCAGCGATCTGCTTGGAACAGGGTGATCATCATGCAGTCGAGATAGTGGTTGTCTCGGAAGGTTTTGATCCATTCAATTTTTCCGTGTTCGTTGACAATACGTTCTTCTGCGGTGAGTTGGCGCAAGAAGTCATCGCCTGTGTTTTCGGGTAAATGCAAACTCCCTGGTTTAGTGCAGTAATGACCGTTTTCATTGTCTTCTAAGGCGCGGTGGATTTTTGTGTACAGTTCGACTTTGTAGGTGTCGGTATCGACCGTCCAAAGTTGTAGCCCCATTTTTAACGGTTTGCCTTTGGCGTTTTTGTCAATCGGCGAGATGGTGAAATTCATCGCCATCGGGTGGGGGCTGCCGCGCATGGGGATAGCTTTGCGGTATTGACGGCAAAAGTCGTAGATGATGTTGCGGTTTTTTTCGTCTTTATCGGATGTTTTGCCAGGGGCGTGACTGGGGTTGTAGGCGGCATCAATCGCCATCGCTTTCAGCGGCACGCCGTCCCATTCGGCTTCGAGCACCTCGGTGCGCAGTAGTTCCCAGACTTCAGGGTTGGCTGTTAGGCCAAACAGTTCGCCATAGTCGATGAGATAGGGTTCTAATTCTCGCTTTCGCACACGAAAACCGGTCACTGTGTAAACGAGACGATTTTTTTGTACATCGACACTGGCCACCAGATAGCTGACACCTTCGGGGACTTCGCCGAGTGTGTAGTCACTACGGATTTTTCTCACCGTTTGCCAATCGGGGGATTCGCCAGATACGCCCACTAATTCACCAAAACGGGTGTTAATCACGCCTTGAATCCGCCCTTTTTCGCCTGATTGAAGTGCTCGCACTAAGTCAGATGCACGTTTTCCCCAAGACACCCAAGGCGAGCAAAGACCGTTGACATAGCCTGAGTAGGTGCTGCTATCCGGTGGTGCTCCACAGACTTCGCCATCGACCACGTATTGCCCTGGCGCTATCATGCGACCCGCTAAAATCATTTTGCTTTGGTGTTTTTGTTCTATCAGCACTTGGCAATGCGGACAACGCAAGGCCGCCTGTTTTTCTACTTCGCGGGGTGTGCAGCCGTCGGGATACCAGAGCAGTTTTTTTTTCGGTGTGAAGTGGGTCTGACAATGGGGACAGGGCAGCATGTATTCGTGTCGTGTGCCGTCTTGCCACAATGACCAGGATTGACTGTGGATATGTTCTGAAATCGCCCAGTGGATCAAGCCTGTGTCTGGATATACTTCGTCATCGACTTTGCCTAGCGTGGGTGTGGACGTGCCAACTTGGGTAAAACCAGGATAGGTGGAGCCGCGTACTAGGGTGAGCTCCCAAGGCGAGCCTTCGCCGGGGATGTCTTTGGTGCGATCTATTTCGTCGAAATACACCAGCCCTGCTGGATGACTGGCCACTTCGGTGGCAGACCCGCCCCAACCAAAGCCTAGGCGAACGCCATTGATGAATTTTTCTGTGATGATGTCACGCTTAGGATCGATGGCTTGTTGAAGTGTTGGCACGGACGCAAACATTTTATCCATACGATCACGGCTGAGTGACTTTGCGGATTTTTCGGTGGGCATGAAGACTAACGTGGGGGTGGGATTGTCCATCAGCTTCCAGCCCACGGTGTTGAGTCCTATACCGTCGGTTTTGCCGACTTGTGCGCCCGTGACACCGATGACTTCAGAGTATTTGTAGTTTGCAATGGCTTCTGTGAAGTCTTTGACCCAAGGCGTGCGAGAGGCGCGGTATCGACCGGGTTCTGCACTGCTATCAGGCAAAATGCGATGGGCTTCTGCCCACTGCCATGCGGCTCTTTTAGGGGGTGGTTTGGCTAGATTCGCCATCTCCAGAATGATGCCCGATAGCCGTGAGTCTTTTAGCAATGGATTCTCTGATTTGTATTGATTCACCCAGTAAGATGTCGTAAATGTGAGCCGTATCCACATCTAGTTCCGAGGCTAATTCACCGGATAAACGCCCAGGCAAGGCATCAATAAAACTGTTTAATAATGAAATGATTTCTAACCAAGACGTTCTGACATCATTCACATCTACTAAGCGTTTTCGTTCTTCTTCTATTTCAAGTTCTAGCTTGAAACGTTGCGTGCGCTTGAGTAACGCTGTTTCGACAGCAGGGTTGATGGTGTCGCCATTGTCATCAGTCTTGGTTTTTCGCTCTATGGTGTCTCGTTGATAGGTCAGATAGCCACAAACAGATTGTAAGAGATCGTATTCCCCGCGTTTAATTTGGACAATGATTGAAGAGCCATCCAAGTTGTATTCTTTGCGTAGCTTTTGGATTTGCCGATCACCAATACCTAAAGCGTATTGTAAATCTGCTAAGTGAGCAGGAATAGTTCTCGGTGGTTCAAGCATTGTTAAATTGCTGGCTTAATTCATAAGCTAATTGCCGAGCATAATGATCTGCCATTTTTGCCACCGCCATTTTCTCTATTTCTGGAGCCGTATCTTGTGCTATATCTTCTAAAGAAGTGGTGCGGACTTCTTTAATGGGTAAACGCTTTACCCGATAATGAGCGTATTTAGCACGAATAAAAACACCTTTATGGCTGCTACCCATCCCTGATGCACGGCGCTGCGTATTACTGCTGTTGGGATCACCGCCCACCATGCCTTGTTTGAAGGCGTGGTAAATCATTTTTTTACCGCTGTTGCGCTTAATTTTCACCATCACGCCTTGGCGGGTTTGGCGCGGATTAAATACGGTGAGTGGTAATGAACGTTTCTTGCTACTGCGTTTAACACCTAATGCGGCATGAGTTGTGGAGTCCACACTAATACGCACCATCCCAGGAACATGACCCGGCTTCACAACGATAGCTTTTTTAATATCATCAATAGATAAATTAAGCGCCTGATGAATGGCTCTTGCCCATGCCGCTTTGATGGTGGTAGATGTTTTGCGAGCAGCACGACGTTTTGCCAGTGTGACAGCCTGGTTTATCTTTTGTTGAATCTTTTCATCGTAAACCATCTTAATATTGTGCATTGCTGCCTACTTTTTCTATTAACCATCTATTGGTATGAGCCATAGCATAGACATCATGTTGATTCTCTGTATGACCTAGCTTTATAGATTCATCCCAGAAATGGCGAAAGAGCCTTTTATATTCAAGACCCGTGCTTTCTCTTTCTATTAATGGCAAATGCTTAATCTTTTCTAAAATAAAAGCTCTGTCATCGGGTTCATAACCGAGTTGATAGAGATTGATTTCATTGCCATCAAAATCAACGCGGTAAGTCTCTAATACACCCTCTTCATTAATACGATGCTCAACATTGGATGAGAAATAACGTAACTGACCCTTTTCAATACGCGCTCTGAGTGACATGTTAAGCCTCATTTATCATCAAACAGCATCATTTAGACTCTATAATACATTTTTACTCTAAAAAGTAAAATTTAGGCAAAAAAAGGGATGTTGATACTATCCAAGCGAGAAAATAATGCCTCCACAGAGTCAGCCTGCAACTCATAGTGAACCCCATAGGGATGTTTGTTTTTCAATAATTCTGGTGATAATTTATCAATCACTAACAGTCGAGTTCTGACATGAGTCCCTGCTCGCTCAAATGTGCATTCCGGTAATGTTATATCGGCGCTGATCACCACATCCTGAAGCTCATCAGATTCAAGCCAATGATTAAAAGCTTTATCGGCGCTGGCACCTTGTGGATAAATAGCCACAATACGTCCACCTAAACGCAGATGTTTAAATGCTTTAGCAATATGTTTGATGGCTCGACTACCGCCTTGCCCAAATGGAGGGTTCATAGCGATACCGTCATACTTGCGCATAATATTAAGACTTTCAAAATCTTGCGTTAATACTTGTCCTGACACATGCACTGTGAGTTCTGAAGATAATTCAGCAGAAGGCTCTACAAAGGTGTTATTGGTATTTCCAGGAAAAAACCGTGCAATAGCCCCATGTCCGGCGCTAGGTTCTAGCAGATCATCATTGGGTTTGCTGTTCATCCATTCGACCATTTTCAAGCCCAGCGGTTCAGGGGTAGCGAAGTAGTCCACACCCGCTCGCTGGCTACGCTTGCCTTTCGCTTTAGCACGACTGTAGTAATAGGTTTTCGCTTTATCAAACGGACTTAGATGAGAAAATCCACCATCTTGTTGTTTGCCGCCCGTACCTTGTTGATCATGGGGTGCGTCGTATTGGGCATTGATATAGCCTTCTTTGAAGGATGTCTCTAAGTCTCGTGCAGACTCACCCATCGCTAAGTTTTCAGCAGTACGCACGCGCTGGTTAATCTTATGACCAAAGGCGAAACGCTCAAAATGAGTGAGTAGCACCGGATATTCAAAAACAGCATCAGATTGATTGCCTGTGCGATATGCTCGCCCCTCAACTTGGATAGCATCAGTCGGTTTATAGGGCAATCCCAATTGGATGATGACGCGCTGATGTTGGCCTGTCGTGTCGTGTAGGCTGATACCTTCTTTGCCAGCCTCCATTTGTACCAGAATGATGTCTTTGCCGCTGTCATCAGCATTGAATTGTTTAATCGCCTGGGCACGATGGCTTTGAGTCACATCGCCGTTGAACACTAAAAGCTGCTCTCCAAAGACATTGCTCAAACTCTCAATAGGCGAGGCGAGATAGTTTAATGGCAAGTTGGGATACTGTGGATAAGTGCTATGAAAATGAGCTATTTCTTCATGCAATTTTGTTTGTTCATGCTCAGAATGTAAGCCACTAAAGTTGAATGGATGACGTGTCACGCCTTTTTTGTAGCTATGAAACACGATGACTTTGCGGCCTAAGTTCAGGTGTGCTTGGATTCGATGAATGACGCGCTGAGCTTTCAAACTTTCCAATAATTGATTCTGATACATCCAAGTATGGTGTTGATGTAATGCCGTAGGTAATACGTGGTATTCATTTTCACGATCTTCAAACCCATAAGCAATGCCCAAACCTTTATCTAAGGCTTGTCCCAGCTCTGAGTCAAGCAATACAAATTCACGACTGTAGTCTTGTTCTAAATTCAGCTTTCGTCCACTTAACACGCCCTTTTTAACTAAATCAGAGTGAAAGTGACGCTCCATTAAACCTTGATCTACACCAGATTCTGGCATAGTTAATTTGCCATAGCGAATACGGTAGCCAAATTTTTTTATAAAGAATTGATCGTAGGTGTCATAGTGAGTAACATCACGTTGTAGTTTCTCATAAATGTCAAATAAACACCCATCGGCATAGCTTAAGGTTTTGTGATACGCAAAAGGTGTTGCTGACAAAAACACCACCTTGGTTTTATTCCATAAACGTTGTTTTTCTGTGTCGATAGCCGCTTGTGTTTGTGGAGATATTTCTCCATCCAATGTTGTCTTATCTGTTTCAATCAAACAACTTAAATTGTCTACCGCTTTATTTTTTAACACGCTAGGCAAATTCGCCAAAGATTTATGGCGATGTTCTGCTTTAGTAGGTTTACCCTGTCCATTGCTATTCAGTTTATGAGATTCATCGTAAATCAATAAATCCCATTCACGCATTTCAAGGGCTTCATTATCAGAAAAATTAGCATAAGTGGTTATCACCACGCCTTGCCCTGCATCTTTTGTATTGCTTAATTGGGTAATGCATAAATCTAATTTTTTACCCTCTTCAATCCAGTCTTTAGCTTTAGTATCTGTTGGCACGACAATCAAAATCTCGGCTTTGCTTGATACATAGAAACGTTTGGCAATCCCAAGTCCGGTGAAGGTTTTACCTGTACCTGTGCCATTGGTAAATAAAATGCCCTTACCCTGGTCTTCAAAAAAACGTTTTTCAGCTTTTAGTACATCCTCTTGTTGTTCTGGAAATAACGCCACAGCGGTATGAGCAATACTATGTATATTACCCCATTGAAAACAGGGTGAAATAGGCTCACGAAAACCCTGATGGGTAAACAAACTTCCATGACCTACATAAGGTGGGACACTATTAGGATTCACACTAAATAAATCATATTGTCCATTCATACCAACACTCCTTGTACCTGAGCACGTTGAATGGCTTGTTCTAGTGCATCTCTCATATACAACATGGACTTAGAAATGAGTCCTAGTTTTTGAGCTATTTCTTCAGCTTTTTGTGGATTGATCTTTTTCAAAATCACCACTTCATTGTCTTTAAATCCAGAACTGACCATCAATTCAATTTTCTCAATCTGGCGCTCCATTCGGCTCACCACGGATAACTCTTTTTCACTGGGCATAGGTAAATCAAATAAGCACGTTTGCTGTTCAACCATTAATAATTGATCCGTTGCATTCATCACAGATTGATAAGACTTTAATTTTCCAGCACTTAACAGTTTCCACAGCGCATCCTGTCCAGAGCCACTTAAGCGAACCATTTGATGGGCTTGACCTATCGTCAAAACACCTTCTTGCAATGCCACTTGATAGCATTTATTCAAATTCAGCAAGGCCAATCTATTGCGAATGGTGGAAGTACGGCGAATGCCTAAACGCTGGGCTAAATCTTCAATAGATACACCTGCATCAATGCGGGCTTGAAATGCTTGAGCCTCTTCTATTGGACTCATATCACGACGCTGGTAGTTTTCAATAATGGCAATATCAGCTATTTGATCAGGTGTTAAGCTTTTCACTTCAGCCATAAAAGGCACACCTACGATTTTACAAGCACGCCAACGGCATTCACCCGCCACAATCATATAACGCCCTTGAGCATCTTCAACCACAATGCCAGCTTGTTGTTGACCTTTCTCAGCAATGCTGGCGGCTAAATCATTAATGTGTTCTAAAGGAAAATGTTTGCGAGGCTGGTCAGGATTGCCGTAAACCCGTTCTGTGTTTAAATATTTGATGTCAGGTGTCATAATATCATACCTTTGGTATATATATATATCATTTAAAGCCATTAAAAAAGCTGATCATTTGCCAATGCAAATTCAGCTTGTGCTAATTTTTCAGACAACGATTGTTTATCTGCTTCTAATTGCGCAATATGCTGACGCAGTTTAGACATTTCTTTACTGGCTTGACTCAGTGCCTTTTCATTGAGAGGTTTAGCCGCTTTACGCGCTTTCCAAGATGTCACTAAACCATAAATACCCAATGTACAAATATTAAGTAACGTTTCAGTGCCTCGATGCCCTGAATTTTTCAGGCTCCCCGCTTTTGATTTGATGGTTTTAGACCAGTTGACAATGGATTGTCCCATATTATTCACAACCTCACCCATCCAAAATACCACTTGGGCTAACCAGACAAAACAAAAAGAGACTAAAAAAGA
>JADGEH010000196.1 GCA_016744475.1 Thiotrichales bacterium
TTAGATGAAACACCATATATAATTCATTTTTCTGGCCATGGACACCAAGATGGAATTCTGATACATGGTTCTACTGGTGTATCTATACCTATATCAGGCTACGCATTATCATATTTATTTGAGTTATTCAAGGACTCAGTAAGATGTGTCGTACTTAATTCTTGTTATTCTACATCGCAAGGTGAGTATATAAAAAAACATATCCCTCATGTAATTGCAATCAAGTCTACTATTTCAGATGATATAGCTATTGATTTTTCTACTGGGTTTTATAAGGCAATAGGTGCAGGAAAAGATATTTTATTTGCATTTAAATTAGGGGTTGCTGCCATTAAATTAAAACATACATTGGAAGAGGATATTCCAATTCTTCTTTAGCCCGCGTAGGTCGCATAAGCGATAGGAGGCTACCCTTTTATTGAATGAGTCCTATTAGGTACAAGCTCAATCAACCCACGCAAAGCACGATTAACGGCTTCAGAGTTTGAAAAATACTTCTGTACATCTGACTCAAGCATCACTGCACCTTCTTCTAAAGTAAAGTAATGCACTTCTGTCGTACCATCTTCTTTATGAATACGCACCTGATGACCTTGGCGATAAGCTTTATAATATTTACCGCGTTCGCCTTGCTGATTAGAAAAATCATATTCTTCTTGCATATCATCTTTATCCGTTTGCATAACTCGCCCTCTCTCGTGCAGTGGCTTTACGGCAACTAATGATGCGAATAGATAAAACATCATCTTGTAAAACAAGCTCAGTATGCACGATCAATAATAGTCGATCATGGGCTGAATAACCAATGCTGACCACACGTTCTTCCGTATCAGAATGTGCTTCATCTCTGCCACTGAGCAATAATGGGTCATTGAAAACTGTTTTAGCTTCTTCAAAAAACACTCCATGCTTTCTATGATTGGCTAATGCCTTTGCTTCGTCCCATTCAAATAACAATTGCATAATGCACTCTAACCGCTGCGGGTAATAGTGATTCTATTTAACGAAAAAAAGCGGAAAAATAGTCCAAAATCCCTATTTTCGCAGTAGCTTATCTATTCTCTGACAGACTCCTAGCATTGTTCCCAAGGCAGTTGGTGAAAGCGCCAGCCGCCTAAGCAGCCACGGTGATGATGATCGTCTAACTTGCCTTCAAAACCTTCTAAGACATTGAAGACTTGTTTAAAACCCGCCTCAAGCAGGACTTCTCCCGCTTCCAGCGAGCGCACGCCACTGCGGCAAATCAATACCACGGGAACATCATGAGCGGACACGCCTTCAGGGGCTTTTGCGGTGCTCAGTTTTAAGATGTCACTGGCAAAATCAGGATTAATCTCCCAATCGGGTTCATCAATCCAAGCAATGTTAAGCGCTCCTTTGGGATGCCCTACAAATAAAAACTCCATTGATGAACGCACATCGGCAAAGACAGCTTCGGGATGTTCGTTTAAAAAATCAGCCGCTTGTTGAGGGTTTAATGAGTGTATGTCTGACATCAGCAATCCTTGTGTGTGTGCGGAATGGAGCGTTTATTATATTTGTATATAGCGAAATGACATCTAAAAACAACGCAAATGTTTAAAAGATATATAGGGATAATAAACCAGTGATACGCCCGCCTATCCATTCTTAACGGCGATGATCCAGTATCACTGAAATATTATCCCTGTATCAGTACTGACCGCAACGCGGTCAAGACGGCATTCCCATGCGGTGCATCATTGCCATTCAGTGAAGCCCCAAAGGGGCGACATCTATATAGCCAGGGGCAACGCCCCTGGAATATGAGAGAAAAAACTCAGCCCTGAAAGGGCGACATATCATTTTATGTCGCCCTTTCAGGGCTAGATATTCACTATATCCATCACCCAGGTCGATGCCCTGGGCTGTATCAATCACGCCCCAAAGGGGCTAAAAATGCTTCACTGAATGGCAGTGATGCGACGCATGGGAACGAGTTAAACATCGTTTGGAAACGCTGGCGTTCTTTGCGCCTCTAGCGCCTTTTACGTTGCCTTTTAAAGCGGATGGTTTGAGTCGTACAACTGATATTTATGCTGCCTATATAGTGAGTCAGCAGCAGGCTTATTTTGATGGATTCCAGACCGTCCAGGTTTTAAAAACCTGGACGGTCTTTTAAGCCAAGTCTCATGCCCACACAGTCGCCATTAAACTTCTAATAATAAGCGTGCAGGGTCTTCAATCGCTTGCTTGATAGCGACTAAAAACTGTACTGCATCGCGTCCATCAACAATGCGATGATCATAAGACAATGCCACGTACATCACAGGACGTATCACCACTTCACCGTTTTCTGCCACGGGGCGTTCAACGATGTTGTGCATGCCTAAAATCGCGCTTTGTGGTGGATTGAGAATCGGCGTGGACAGCATTGAACCAAAAATACCGCCGTTGGTGATGGAGAAAGTGCCGCCTTCAAGATCGCCTAATTCCAATTTATTGTCACGCGCCCGTCGCCCAAAATCAGCAATCGTGCCTTCAATATTTGAAAATGAGCGTTGCTCTGCATCACGTAAAATAGGCACGACCAGACCGCGCGGTGAGCTGACTGCGATACCGATGTCATAAAAACCGTGATACACCACATCATTGCCTTGAGTAGACGCATTGATGATCGGAAATTTTTGCAAAGCAGCGACGGCGGCTTTGACAAAAAAGGACATAAAGCCCAGTTTGGTGTCATGCGTTTTTAGGAAGGTGTCTTTATATTTGCTGCGCAAATCCATCACAGGTTTCATGTTGATTTCATTAAACGTGGTGAGAATGGCATGTTCCTGTTGCGCATACAGCAGGCGCTCAGACACGCGACGACGCAAACGAGTCATGGGCACGCGCTCTTGCGCACGTCCACGAGCATCCGCTATTGGAATGCTCGCTGCCACGGCGCTGGGTGGTCTCACAGGCGCAGGCGCAGCGGGTGCTGGGTTCTGTTGTTGAGCTTGGTAAGCCTGTACATCGGCTTTGGTGACACGATCCCCTTGGTGCGGGACAGTGTTGGGATCAACGCCTTGCTCGTGCGCCATTTTACGCACCGAAGGACTGGTTTTAGGGGGTAATGCACTCGCTGCTGGAGCAGGCGCGGGGGCGGGTGCCACAGGCACAGGGGCAGCGACTACAGGGGCAGGCGCAGGCGTACTAGCGGCTTGTGGTGCTGCGGTGGTGGCCTGAGCAGGGTCTGCGGCGGTATTTAATAGCGCAATAATTTCTTCACTATCGACTAAGCTGCCTTCGGTTTTCATCACTTTTTCTAACAATCCCGATTCTGGGGATGTCACTTCTAAGACTATTTTGTCCGTTTCAATATCAACAATTTTTTCTTCAGCTTCTACCCACTCACCCTCTTGCTTATTCCAAGACAGTACGGTCGCTTCAGAGATAGATTCAGCCAGTACAGGTACTTTAATTTCGATGGACACAAACATCCTCCTTGGTCAATTCTGCTATTACAGAGCCTAATATGTGCAATGTCGTCTATTGATACACAAAAATAGCCGCTGCTTCACGCTTTATTCCATCAGTGCGTACACCACAAACGGGTATGGGGCTAAAACCCCATCTCCTCAAATGTCAAAAACGCCTAGAAAAAAAATCAAAAAACAAGCCTCAAAATCACGACTTCTTGCTACAGTGTCTTAAATTAAGACGGGGGTAAGGAAGCCTCATTGGCTGTAAAAGCATGGGTTTTCAACTCATTCCCCGCTTTTTCTCAACAATGCCGAATCTTTGCCATCCGTCTATTAGACTTGTTACGAGGGGTAGGTATCGTAGCGAAAAGGTGTGGTTTTGAGGTGGTTTTTTCGATTTTTTGAGGCGAATAGCAGGCTATTTGCTGAGAAAAATCGGAAAAACAGGCCAAAATCCACGCCTTTGCAGTCGATGCATACCCCTTGCAACAAGTCTATTAAGCCATTTGTCATCTGAAATCCGTGTTTACATGGCTATATGATTATAGCCATAGAATATATTTAATGGTGCATTGAATTTATTAAAGATTCATCATCAGTAAAACTATCCAGTTATATCAAAACCTAGCCATTTGTTACGCGCTTGTCATATATCTTGCCTGTGCTGCTCTTCCACCCTCTTCGCAGACACCCTGCGGCCAACAGAGAAATACCTGTCTAATGAATGCAGAATCCCCAGTCTTGCCGCCTATTCCACCTGATGAAGTAGAGCGTCTTGCCGCTTTACAAAGCTACGACATTTTAGATACCGGAGCCGAACAGCGTTTTGATGATTTGACGCAATTGGCGGCGCATATTTGCAATATGCCTATCGCTTTAGTCAGCCTAGTGGATGAAAAACGTCAATGGTTTAAATCCAAAGTGGGTTTAAGCTTAGGCGAAACACCCCGTAACACCGCTTTTTGCGCACATGCCATCACGCAACCAGAACACTTGTTTATCGTACAAGATGCCTTGGAAGATCAGCGTTTTGCTCAGAATCCATTGGTCACAGGTGAGCCTGGCATTCGATTTTATGCGGGTGCGCCTCTAGTCACAGAAGACGGCTACGCACTAGGCACTCTGTGTGTCTTAGATAGCATTCCTCGCCAACTCACCCCTACGCAATTATCCGCTTTGTCCGCAGTGCGTCGTCAAGTGCTGGCGCAAATTGAGTTGAGCCGCAATTTAATGGAACTCACCCAAGCTAACTTAAAGCTAGAACAACTCAATCAAACCAAAAATGATTTTTTACACATTGCCGCGCATGATTTAAAAAATCCACTCTCCGCCATCATGGGGTATGCCGAAGAATTACAAGACATCCACGCGCAGGTGAGCGCAGAAGAAGTACAAGACATTGCACAGCACATTCACCACGCCAGCCGCCACATGTACGACTTAGTGATCAACTTATTGGATGTCAACGCCATAGAATCCGGTCGTCATGAGTTAAAACTGGAACCCACCTCACTTGCCCCCTTGTTTGAGCGCTTGCAACACAGCTATGAAAAACGCGCACGCGCCAAACAGATTGATTTAGAAGTCTCTCAAACCTTTGATGGTTACGTATTAGGCGCAGAATCCACTTTATTTCAAGTCTTAGACAACCTAGTGTCCAATGCCATTAAATACTCCCCTCCACACACGCAAGTGCGTTTGTGCAGCCGAGATACCGACACACATGTAGAAATTTTGGTACAGGATCAAGGACAGGGTTTTAATGCCACAGATAAGCAGCATTTATTTCAGAAATTTACACGCTTATCAGCCCGCCCCACAGGCGGCGAACATTCTTCCGGCTTAGGCTTATTCATTGTGAAACGTTTAGTGGATGCCATGCAGGCACAGATTCGTTGCGAAAGCGAACCCCAGCAAGGCGCTCGCTTTATTCTTGATCTCAAGAAGGCTTAAGAGCCTATAGAACCCATTTGATATCTATTATGTTAAAGTTCTGAAGTATGGATATTTCAGAAAAAGCCCCTAAAAGCAGACTGTATACGAGCAGT
>JADGEH010000060.1 GCA_016744475.1 Thiotrichales bacterium
ACAGATATTGTCATTAGGTGTTTTGATGAATCTGCCAAAAAAATTGAAAAAAAAGTATTCCAACCATTATTTTAATCGATAATTCACCGCTACAGACTATAGCTAAAGTACATCATTTATAGGCTTGCGATAGAGCTAAACCCAAGACAGCCAGTCCTTGAAGGACTGGCTGTCTTAACAACTGATATAATTTTGCTATAGTCATGAATTCAATGAAAAATCAATTGAGTGGCGCTCAAACAATATCATTGTTATTCCTATTTCAAGATATTCTCCAGAGTTAAATATAATAGACATTTTATGGCGTAAAATAAAATATGAATGGCTGCCCTTTTCTGCATATGATTCATTTGAAAAACTTGAAGCTGAATGGGATAGTGTGCTATCCATGGTTGGAAAAGAATATGTTGTTAACTTTAGTTAAAAAATATATGGTTAGTTACTTAGACTTCGGTAACAAAACCTTTTTGTGCCAACATTGCGCCAACCAGTCACTCAATAAAAGTCGGTATCGAACGGATGGGTATCACTTCTGACAAATAGGTTATCCAGATGAATAATTCGCCAGGTATTCCTTTGTAGTTTTGCATGAGTGACGACTCCTGTCATTTGAAGTCGTAAATTTACTGCAAGACCGTGAAACTCTAAACTCTAGTTTCTACACTCAAAAAGCAAAACCAAAATATTCTACAAGGCATTCAGGCTGCTATTGAGGATTTTTTAAAACCTCAAGTGACATGGGATGCTAAATAGCTACCTTTTTTCAGGAGTTTCCTCATGAACATGGACAAAATGACCACCAAGTTCCAACAAGCTTTAGCCCAAGCGCAAAGCCTAGCTGTGGGACGCGATCACAACTACATCGAGCCATTACATTTAATGCTCACCTTGCTCGACCAAGAAGGCGGCATGACCCGCCAACTGCTCAGCCACACAGGTGCCAACGTCAATGGCTTACTCGCAAATCTAGCCGACGCGCTAGAACACATGCCCCAAGTCACGGGCAGCAGCACAGGCGAAGTACACGTCTCTGCCGAACTTAACAAACTGCTCAACCTCACCGACAAACTCGCACAACAGCATAGCGACCAATTCATCTCTAGCGAATGGTTCGTGCTCGCAGCCCTCAATGACAAAGGCACGCTCGGCGAGCTATTGCGCAAAAACGGTGCAGACAAAAACGCCCTGCAACAAGCCATCGAACAAATGCGCGGTGGACAAACCGTCAACGATCCCAACGCCGAAGAACTGCGCCAAGCTCTCGAAAAATACACCATAGACCTCACCGAACGCGCCGAACAAGGCAAGCTCGATCCCGTCATCGGACGCGATGAAGAAATCCGTCGCACCATCCAAGTCCTGCAACGCCGCACCAAAAATAACCCCGTGCTGATCGGCGAACCCGGCGTAGGAAAAACCGCGATTGTCGAAGGCTTAGCCCAACGCATCATCAACGGAGAAGTCCCCGAAGGCTTAAAAAACAAGCGAGTACTCTCGCTCGACATGGGATCACTCATCGCAGGCGCAAAATTTCGTGGAGAATTTGAAGAACGCCTCAAAGCCGTGCTCAGCGATCTATCCAAACAAGAAGGGCAAATCATTCTTTTTATTGACGAACTGCACACTATGGTCGGCGCGGGCAAAGCCGAAGGCGCGATGGATGCAGGCAACATGCTCAAACCCGCCCTGGCTCGCGGCGAATTACACTGCGTCGGAGCCACCACGCTCGACGAATACCGCCAATACGTCGAAAAAGATGCCGCCCTAGAACGCCGTTTCCAAAAAGTTCTGGTCACAGAGCCGAGTGTTGAAGACAGCATCGCCATTTTGCGCGGACTCAAAGAACGCTACGAAATCCATCACGGCGTAGACATCACCGATCCCGCGATTGTCGCCGCCGCCACCCTGTCGCATCGCTACATTACCGACCGCCAACTTCCCGACAAAGCCATTGATTTAATTGATGAAGCCGCTAGCCGCATTCGCATGGAAATCGATTCCAAACCCGAAAAAATGGATCGCATGGATCGCCGCTTGATTCAACTCAAAATCGAGCGCGAAGCCATGAAAAAAGAAACCGACACCGCTTCACAAAAACGCCTAGACAAATTGCACGAAGACATCGCCCAATTAGAGCGCGAATATTCCGATTTAGAAGAAGTGTGGAAAGCCGAAAAAGCCGCCGTGCAAGGCAGCCAGCACATCAAAGAAGACCTGGATCAGGCCCGTACCGAGCTAGACACCGCACACCGCGCAGGCGACCTCACCCGCATGGCAGAACTACAATACGGCACCATTCCTGAACTCGAAAAACGCCTAAAAGTCGCCGATCAAGCCGATCACGGCGAATTCACCCTACTGCGCAACGCCGTCACCGAAGAAGAAATTGCCGAAGTCGTGTCCCGCTGGACAGGCATCCCCGTCAACAAAATGCTCGAAGGCGAGCGCGACAAACTCCTGCGCATGGAAGAAGCCCTGCATCAGCGCGTAGTCGGGCAAGAAGAAGCGCTCAAAGTCGTCGCCGATGCCATCCGCCGCTCCCGTGCTGGACTCGCCGACCCCGCCCGACCCAACGGCTCCTTCCTCTTTCTCGGCCCCACAGGAGTGGGCAAAACCGAACTCACCAAAGCCCTGGCAAACTTCCTGTTCGACACCGAAGAAGCCCTGATCCGCATCGACATGTCCGAATTCATGGAAAAACATTCGGTGGCGCGACTCATCGGCGCACCTCCTGGCTACGTCGGCTACGAAGAAGGTGGCTACCTCACCGAAATCGTGCGGCGCAAACCCTATTCCGTGATCTTGCTCGACGAAATCGAAAAAGCCCATCCTGAAGTCTTCAACATCCTGCTGCAAGTCCTCGATGACGGTCGCCTCACCGACGGACAAGGCCGCACCGTGGATTTTCGCAACAGCGTGGTGGTGATGACCTCCAACCTCGGTTCGGATTTAATCCAAAACATGGCAGGCGAAGAAAATTATGCCACCATGAAAAACGCGCTGATGGAGATCATCACCCAACACTTCCGCCCCGAATTCATCAACCGCATCGACGACGTAGTGGTGTTCCACCCGCTGCAACAAGCGCAAATTCGCGCCATCGCAGGGTTACAAATCGAGCGATTGCGGTCGCGTCTGCAAAGTCAGCACATGGATTTAAGCATCGACAGCGAAGCCCTAGACCACATCAGCGAGGCCGGCTTCGATCCCGTCTACGGTGCAAGACCGCTAAAACGTGCCATCCAGCAAATGCTAGAAAACCCGCTGGCACAAGCCATTCTCTCAGGACAATTCGGCGCAGGCGATACGGTGACAGCGGTGTGGGAAGGTGAGGGCGTGGGGTTTAGTCGTTAGGTGTGTAGGAAACGTCACGAAACGCACCGCAGGCGCGGTGCTAGGGTGCCCACGCAGAGCGCGTGGGAACGAGACAAAAAAAAGGAGGCTACATAAAATGTAGCCTCCTTTAAGTCATCTCTGCTTACAACAATGCTTAATGGGTACGGCAAGCACGGTTAGACAGATAAGGGGTTCCTGGTGGTAAGCTATTATCAAAAGTCCAATAGCCATTCATCGCAGGTACCGCACCAGGATTCACCGTTTTAGGTGCTTTGACCCAAGCATCCTTAGCGTCGTTAAATACCCATGCCCCATCAGGCATTACCGTCCAAGCAGAGTTTGAGTTCAAGCATGAAGCCGTGGTGACTTGATTGGCTTGACAACAGGCCAATAGATCACTGCCATCACATGCCACCGTTTCAGTACAAGCGGCTATTTCATTAGTATCAATTTGACTTTTGACCGTGTTATACACATGCCCAACAAACTGCGTGCCTTGTGCAAATTCATGCGATATCTTGCCTGTTTTCATCTGCCCACCTGATCCACTTAAATATTCCAAATACACCAAAATCGGCGCTGGATTAGGTAATACCAGATGCTCATAGGTTGCATTGTCATATGATTGATTAAACAAGAAATGACGGGTTTTTGCAGACACCGCTTCAGCAACATCACCTTGAGAGGTGCGATACACACCCGCTTGATGCGTTTGTAGACGATAAGCACTGATCTCCAACTGTTTGCCTGTGTCATTGATATTTAATGCTTTATTATAGAAAGGTAAATGTTGTTCCCCCACAGATACTTCAGGGTTGCCTGTACCTTGCACCAATAAAAACTCAACAGGTGGTACACCAGCAGTGGGACTACCGTGAATGTATTTTTTAAAGTAGCCATAATTCAGGCGTGTCATCAAATCGTGAGACAAGCTGCTGCTATCGTGGTTTTTAGCATTGACTAAAGCGCGTGCGGCAAGCGCTGTATCAGAATTTATATCCGCATCTGAATGGTACCGACTAAATGCTTCTAAATCCGTAATCGCATCGTATAACACGACTTTTTTCACGTCTAATTGATAGCCAAGACTGAAAGTGGATAAGACCGCCGCAGTGGCTCCAGCATCGGCACCGATTAAATACACTTCATCTAAATCAGCATCGGTGTAATCTACCAGTAAAGCTTTGGCTTTAGTCACCGCTTTGTAAATACTCCACACAGGTTTATATGTCTTGTACCCCGTCTGGTTGGTGACATCCGCTTGATTGACATCCAGTTGTTGATAATCGATTTTGAAGACATAGGCTTTATTTACTAGGGCATCAATATAATCATCTTCAACACCTTCATCTTTACTGCCGCTATGCCAATAACCGCCATGCACCCAGATCACAATCGGTTTGCTGCCAGCATTACCCGAACCAGTGTTGCCACTGTCTACGCTCTTCAAAAAGTCTAAAGTCATACCCGGCATATAGGTGATTTCTTCTTTAATCGAATCACTGCTGTCTGATCCACCATTGCCTGAGTTTCCATCATCGCCATTATTTTCTTGGCTTTTTAAATATCTCTCCTGTTCAAAAGCGGCTAATAAGCTAGGAGTTTCATTAGATGCAGAAGATGTCTGAGCTAAGCTAGCTGAGCTTGTGTGCAGAGATTTAAATGTTTGAGGGGCAGTGGCTGAACGTAGATTAGAACTCAAAGTAGAAATGATATTAGGCATTCTCAATATTTGTAATGAGTCTACTTCAATACTTGGTATGTTGTTTGGGTTCCCTAATGGAACGGTTATACCTATTTGAATACAG
This sequence comes from Thiotrichales bacterium, assembly GCA_016744475.1. Lineage (GTDB taxonomy): Bacteria > Pseudomonadota > Gammaproteobacteria > Beggiatoales > Beggiatoaceae > BB31. The sequence goes on from JADGEH010000060.1 coordinate 5,145, forward strand.
GATTCATTAGATAAACCTACTTCTCTTTGTGCAAGCCTCCATTCATCATCAACTATAACAAGCTCCCCATAAGGCGTTTGAATGCCTTCATTATCAATCATAGTAAGCTCCCCATAAGGCATTGAAATGCCTTCATTAATATTAAATACTTCTTCATCAAATAAAGCATCCAATGAAGGACAATCATCATTTGATGCCGTACATTGCATTGCTTCTCTTAGTTTATCGCATATGTCTATGTCTGCCTCATCTGTATCATTGGATTTAAACTGATATATATTGAGTTGAGGAGGAACGTTAAAACTTTCTCCAACAGTATTCACTGATTTAATGATAGCTGAAGTTACCAGTCTATAACGTCCATCCTGACCAGGGGTTACAGGAAAACGATCAGATACAAGCAGCACAGAAGCTCCTTCATTTGATTCACTTACTACACCTTTAATAGTCAGTGAATCATTGGTCACAGCTCGATATGTGTCTAAATCATTCTCTGGTAGTGCTGTAAAAGTTTTTGCAGCAGTCCAAATATACCCAGCATTCCATCCTGACCAATTGTCTAAATCATATGTCGTAACGAGTTGAGGCCCTACAACATCAGTGACTAGAGGATTTTCACAATCTAAGTAATCTACTTTTTCATGAGTAAAACGACCAGGGCTGTATCCTCCATTAGCCCCAACAGTCCACTCTATCTCTTCTGACTCTTCTGAGGTTCTTGATATTGTTCCTGTCTCCGGTAAATCATTGAGATCATTTGAGTTTAATGGGTCTAAGGTTGACCACAATGCAGTATCCCAAAAACTATGAGCTATATCATCATCATCAACCGTTGTTGTTTGAGAAAAGAAAGTACCCCCTTGTATTGGATTTGGCGAAACAGTATCTGGGAAACTTAACTCCTCATAATCAGTAAATGTTAGTAATTCATGATAAGTTTCAATGGTACCTTCTATCTCTCCTTCTCTCTCTCCCTCTCTAAAAGTCTTATATGTTTTATTTTCAATATCTGCCTGGGATAACTTAGTATTAATATACGGGTTAGGATATGTTGCAATTATACCTCCTGGAACAGTGGTATATGCCATATTAATAGTGGATGTGTTTTCACCACCAGTATAGTACTCTGCTGTTATAGACATTATGTCATCATCTAAAGGTATAGAGGGAAAGTCTAATGGGTACAGAAAAGAATCATGTATTTTAAATTTTACTTTTACGATACTAGTACAATCTTCAAGATCAGGCTTTTGGCAATGGTCATCATTTCCTTTCGCTGTGAAGTTTGACTCTGCTTTAGCTTTAATCCCTCTATAACCCGCACTAATAATGTTGCAAGAAGGTGCTTGAATTATATTATAGCTTTTAATTTTGTTTTCGAGACTATGGGCAGAAATATCATTAGGTGTATTTTTACCAATTAAAGCTCTATATTTCCCTAGTAAATCACAATACTCTGGTTTATCTAAAAAGCACCGCACAGCAATATTTGTCAAAATAGCTGAAGGGCAATTTTCGCTACTGGTATTGTTGCAAGTATCAATGCTTGTAACTAATTTCTGAAAACATGCGTCCTTGTTACCATTGTTCCACTCTCGGCATGTACCTAGAATCCCACCTATATCTGAAAAATCATAGCTATTATTAAGCCTAAAAAAACCATGCTTTTCACTGTTTATAACAAGTAAGTTTGTATGTTTTTTGCTTTCAGGTTGAACAGATAAAACATCATGTCGTTTGAAACTCTCATGAAACGGTAGTATTTGTGTTGTAATCTGAGAAGCCTTATCTTTATCAGCATGAATAAACAAAAATTCTGTTTTTAAACCATCTTTATCTAAACTTTCTAATATTTTAGCTGGGTCATTTTGATCAGTATCAGGATTAGGATTATTGCTAGCATCTACCCCTTCAATCTGTTCCATAATCTTACTGATGCTTGTATTCCCATCGGCATAACCAAATTCAAATTCAGCATTAGCTATAATTCTAGTTATGGCACAAAAAGCATTTTTTTCAATGGAACTTGAAGGCCCACATACAATAGGTTCAGCGGATGTACCTTCCTCACTTTTTTGGTTCATCACCGTTTGATATATATCACGTACCCATGCATCTATGTTTGTTATTCCTGAATAGATGATAGCTTTATCAAATAAGTGTTCTGGGTTTTCTGTGATAGCATATTTATTAAGGGATGTCATCAATGCTAAATATCCCCCTGAAGAATGTCCGATAATATATCTTTTTTGACTATTATCATTATCTGGGGTGCTTTTAATGCAATTGGTTATATGTTTCTCAACTGAGTCCAATATCTTTGGCAATGTAAACTCTCCCATACGATCCTCAGTTTCTGCATCAGAATAGTTTAAATAGCCTATCTTAATAATGTTTCCTATACCTAAAAGGCTTGATAGCCATTTTGAATCTTCAGGGCTATATGCACTTCCAGCATAAAACCCACCTCCGTGAATCCAAAATATACTAGGCATATTCCCATTTAAACCAGCACACTCCTCACCAGGCCGAGCATGAGTATACTGAGCATTAGGAGCACTAGGATCAAAAAGATAAGCATCTCCTGCATGATTCATAACGATGGTTTTTCCATCTTCTGCCATTGATATCTGGCTCATGCCAATACTTGTCACGGCCAGTAGACCTAATAAAAGTCTTTTCATTTTCACTGCTTTTCTCCTGAATTGAAATTTAAAAACGAGTGATTATATAGCATATAGAAAAATGAAAATTTGATTGTAAAAAAATATAACTCAGAAATATTTTGTTACAATTAAACTTTTTGTTTGAAAATCGTCACGCAATACGTCTTTTTTTTGTGCAAATGACACCGAGCGATGACGGTATGAAGCGCTTTATTTATTATCATGCTCACTTATTCAACTGTTTTAAAAGAAAAATATTTTTTGAATTAAAAACTGTATTAATATTTCAAAATAAAACAAAAAATTTGAAGTGATATTATTTGAAATAAATTGATATTTAAATTATTCGATAAATGGTTGCTTGAGATGAATGAATGGTGATTGAATTTTAAGAGAGGTTGTTTGCAATAGGTCATTTAAGTCTTAAAGTAACCTATTTATATAGAGGAAGTTGGTTTCAAACTCTGCGAGATAAAAGCGCCTCTCGTGCCAGCGCTCTACGCGGTATGAGCCTTCCTGCGCTTCGCGCATAAGCGAAGGCGCAGAGCGCCCCGATGCTAGTTCCGTGCTAGAGAAGAAACGGCTACGAACGTCAATGAGCCATTAGACTGCCACAAAGTCGCTTCACTTCAGTACAACCACCCAGCCTGTCGTCAATCAGTCCAGGGGCGTGCTTGTTTGATGGCTAATCGTCCGCGACTGCCGTCTGTTGTTTCCGTTATCTTAAACTCTACATCCATCGCAAAATCTTCATCGCCGTTATATTTCCTTTTGAAATGGCTATGTATCAATTGCAAATTTTCCCGTAATTCCTCTAGTTCATGGTTCGTTAAAACATGTTCTGTGCTGACGGGGTGCTCATAAACGGTTTCAATTTGGGCGTTAATATAAACACCTTGCCAGCGTGGATTGTAAATGTTTTTGGTGATGGCTACGCCATTGGCTTGTTCGTCGCTATAATTGGGGTGAATTAAGACCCCCATGTAGGTTTTTAGATGGTCAATGCGATGCAAGCAGCGTTCTTCAAAGGCGCGACTGGTCTATAGGCTGGCCCAGACTTGTTTGATGCTGTTGATTAATTTGCCTTCGTTGGCTTTGTGGGTGAATGAGTCGTATAAACCTGCGCCATTGAAGCCTTTGAGGTCTTCATTATTGGTGCTGGAACGTACCCGCAATTTTTGGCTAAAAGGTGCGCCATCGGGTTGCCAAAAGAGCCTTACCGCTTCAATTTTGTCACGACTGGCAGTGACAGCCGCGAAGTGAAGTTTTGCGCGTATCGAGGCTTGCCCCGTTTTAAATTAAAGGTGGACATCATAGCCTTCATGGTGGAATACGGCGTGATAAAGCTCATCTTTCAAACACAGTGTCCGTCGCGCCTATTTCACCCTACTCGGCTATCCACCTGTGCAACGCAATGGAAGCGGATGAAGTAGCAGGTAATGAAGCCACTGATGGAAGTGAGTGATGGATTTTGATCGGAGGGAAGTGAACCCGCCCTGAATAGGGCTGGCACCATGGTCTGGCGATTTAAGCGACTTTGCGTAACAGCATGGGTTGATAGTGATATAACTCGCTGTGTTCTTCTACAATGACGAGCGAACCATGCGGCTTATAGCCTTTCATAATGAGTTCGTTGACGCGATTTTCCAGGCGCGATAAGTCTTGCTCGCACAATACAATGTAAGGTTTTATCTGGGATTTAGTTTTGGGCTTAGCTGAAGGTTTAACGGGGGGCGTTGCTGGGGGGGTTGCCTGAGCCATAGGAGTCTCCTAAAAATGAATTCACAGTATTTAGACTTGAAATAGCATCACTATTCGCCGCAAATGAACGAAAAACCGGATGTTTTCGTTGACTTCACGCAGTGTGCATAAGAGCCTATACGAAAACGGGATAACTTAGACTTGTCCCGGCTTAAAACCCGCCTCAAAATGGCGAATTTTCGCTTCGATGCCCCATCTTCGTATAGGCTCTAACGTGAGTGATTTAGGGGGAGTATAACTCACGTCATTGGGTGAATGCTTAGAAACGTACTGTGCTGTTTGGCTACCAGCCTCCACCAAAATGGGATTCAGGTTGGTTGCGAATCACGCCGACACCAAAGCCTTCAATCTGCAATGCCTGTTCACGGACATCGACTTTGATCGGTTGATATAAGGGGTCGCTGTTTTCGGGTAATAAACGAACAATGGGGTCAGTGGGGTTTTCATGCTGAAACCGTTTGACGGTCACAGCTTCATCCACTCGTGCTACCACAATTTGTCCATTGCGCGGTGTTTGTTGGGTGGTGTTGGCGCGCACGGCAAGTAGATCACCATTCAAAATACCGCAGTCTTTCATGCTGTCGCCTTCGACGCGCAGTAAGTAATCAGCGGGAGGATGAAAAATATCTGAGGATATTTGATAGTAGGTGTCGATGTGGGCATCGGACAGAATGGGTTGTCCTGCGGCGACTCGGCCTATGACAGGAATGCCCGTGCTGTCATGTAAGGTCGCACCGCTACCTAATAAGGCATCTTCGCCAAAATGTTCTGCAATGATTCGTTGCCCCATGGGGCGAATGGTGATGCCGCGTGATTTGCCATTGAGTAGATGAAGATAGCCTTTACGTTCGAGGGCTTTTAGATGTTGTTGTGCTGCATTGGCTGAACTAAAACCCAGTTGATGAGCAATTTCTTTGCGAGTGGGTGGCCCTCCGTTGCGCTTCATCATGTCGGCAATACATAAGAGCACTTCAGTTTGTTTTTGGGTTAAATCACTCATCAGGTGTGTGCCTTCTTGTTGAAATGTACATGGTGTAAGTATATACAAGAAAATGTTTCAAGCAAGTTTGAAATAAACGGATTTGTAGTTATACTCAAAACTCCTTAAAAATGAAGACTCAATGAGACACTTAGAAGTATAAAAATGGCGGCTTTATATTAGACTTGTTGCAAGGGGTATTCATCGACTGCAAAGGCGTGGATTTTGGCCTGTTTTTCCGCTTTTTCTCAACAAATAGCCCGCTATTCGCCTCAGAAAACCGAAAAAACCGTCTCAAAACCACACCTTTTCGCTACGATACCTACCCCTCGCAACAAGTCTAGTATTTAAATTATTTGAATAACATTTTGGTATGCGTCTTTTTATGCTTAGCACATTAGACTTGTCCGGGTTTAAACGCCGTAGCAAAAAGCAGCGGGATTGAGTGGTTTTTTTCGTTCATTTGAGGCGAATAGTGATTCTATTAAATGAGAATGAACGGGGAAAACCGCCAATGCCCGCTGTTTTGCAGTCGGTGTCTTAAACCCGGACAAGTCTATTGATAGATCAAACAGTACAAATATTCAAAGTAGGCACTATCAGCTTTAAAACTTCCAACCTTTAGGAGTCAAACATGCAGCAGGCACCCTCTTCTTTATTATCTGTCAGTGTACTCATCGGACTGGGCTTATTAAGCGCCTGTAGTCGCAATCAGGTTGAACCTGAAATTCCCGTAGCCGATCCCAGTGTGGGAATTCCATCAGGCACGGTGGTGGTCGAACCCGTCATCGTTGAACCAGGGCCTGCCCCCATACCCATCCCCGGTATACCGACCACGCCGGGTGTCAATACGGGTCTGCACACCGTAGCGCCTCAAGAAGGTTTATATGGCATTGCACGTCGTTATGGCTTGGATTATCGCCAACTGGCGGCTTGGAACAACATCCCACCGCCCTACACGATTCAGCCTGGACAGCAATTGGTGTTATCCGGTAGCGGTGCTATGCCCAGTCCTGTTGCGCCACCGCCTGTGGTTGTAGCGCCTACACCCGTGTTTACGCCTGCGCCTACGCCAGCCCCTTCAGCCCCTAGCGGCGGCGTGCAATACCACATGGTGCAGCCCGGTGATACCTTGTATCGCATCGCTAAAAGTTACGGCTTAAATTATCACGATGTCGCGCAGCAAAACGGGATTCCTTACCCTTATGCGCTGAATGTGGGTCAACGTATTAGCATTTATAGCGGCTATTCCGCTGCTCCCGCAGCCCCCGCCCCCAGCGCAGGTTATGGCGCTGCTCCCGCCTTCCATTCCGTGCAACCGAGTGAAACGCTCTACAGCTTATCGCGCCGCTATGGTCAAAGCGTTCAACAACTTGCCACTTGGAATGGTTTATATCCGCCCTACACCTTGCGCGTAGGTCAAAGCTTGCGTGTCTCACCCTAATGCCATTTACGCATCAAAAACATCGCTTGCCCACGGCGGCAGAAGCCTTGCCAGGGCGCGACACGCCTATGCCCGTCAGCCATCAGCATTTTGTGAATGGGCATCCTCTACAAGCGCCTTTTCCCAGCGATACGCAACAAGCACTATTCGGTTTGGGATGTTTTTGGGGGGCTGAAAAATGCTTTTGGCAAATACCCGGCGTGTATTCCACAGCGGTCGGTTATGCGGCGGGCTTCACCCCGCATCCCACGTACCGAGAAGTGTGTACAGGGTTGACCGGACATAACGAAGTCGTGTTAGTGGTGTTTATTCCTGAAAGGCTGGATTACGATCAATTGCTGAAAATCTTTTGGGAAGCGCATGATCCCACCCAAGGTATGCGCCAAGGCAATGACACCGGCACGCAATACCGCTCTGGCATTTATTGTTATTCCGAGACACAACAAGCACAGGCAAAAGCGTCAAAAGTCCGTTACCAAGCGCTCTTAAAAGCCGCCGGCGGGCAAGACATCAGCACAGAAATATTGCCCGCACCCGCGTTTTATTATGCGGAGGATTATCATCAGCAATATCTGGCTAAAAACCCGCAAGGGTATTGCGGTTTGGGAGGAACAGGCGTGTGCTTTCCCTAAGAGCCTATACGAAAACGGGATAATCGGCTGCAAACCCGCCCTTTTGGTCAGGTTTTCCGCTTTTTTTCGTTAAATAGCTCACTATTCGCCTTAAAAAACCGAAAAACCTGCCTCAAAATAGCGCATTTTCGCTTCGATTCCCCATCTTCGTATAGGCTCTAAGCAGAAGAGGATGAGCGCCTGTCTTGAAGGAGCACGGGGTTGGGTTGATGTAGGGACAATAAATCAGTGATACGCCCACCTATCAGTTCTTAACGACGATGCTTCAGTATCACTTCCCTGTATCGGTACTGACCGCAACGCGGTCAAGACGGCATTCCCAAGCGCCGAGCCTGTAAAAGAACCTCATTTTTTGGATTTTGAACAACGTAAAATCAACAGCTTACGAAGCAAAAAATGCCAACTTTGGGTTTTTTTTTACAGCCTCGCCGCTTGGAAACGAGTGAAAAAGCAGCGTCGTAGGATGGGCAAAGCGCAGCGTGCCCATCATGGTGCCTACCTAGCTTTAACGTTGGGAGTGCTTGCCGGGAATGTTTGCCGGGAGTGTCGAACCCCAGTTCGACACTCCCGGCTCGGCATTCCCAGCAAACACTCCCGGCTAGTAGACACTCCCAGCAGCAGCAGAGCTAAACTGCCAGTTTTTACGTTGTGCGGGATCGCGTTTTTTGGGCGGGGATAAATCCCTCACTACGAACATGAACGCAGCCCCTCGTTTTGACCTGAACACAGCCTTTATCGGGCAAAGCTTATCTTGCTTATTAGACGCTAGATTCTGTATAATCCGCCCCTTTTTTTAGATGATAAGAACTTTTCCGTTACCAGGAAAACCGGAGCACAATCATGTATGCAGTGATTAAAACAGGCGGCAAGCAATACACCGTGCGTGAAGGCGATGTATTGAAAGTTGAAAAAATGGAATTAGGCGACGCGGAGAGCGTTGAATTTGCCGTGCTGATGTTAGGCACAGAAGATAGCGTGCAAGTCGGTACGCCTTTCGTGGAAGGGGCTAAAGTCACCGCGACCATAGAAAACCAAGGCCGCCTGCCTAAAGTCGGCATTGTTAAATTCCATCGACGTAAGCACCATCGTAAACAAATGGGTCATCGTCAATATTTTACTGAAGTGAAAATCACAGGTATTCACGCCGCTTAAGGCACACAAGGAGATAAAAGACTCATGGCTCACAAGAAAGCAGGCGGCAGTAGCCGCAATGGACGCGATTCAGAATCTAAACGCTTGGGTGTTAAGTGCTTTGGCGGTCAATCGGTAAGAGCAGGTAACATCATTATTCGTCAACGCGGGACTCGTTATCACCCCGGAACTAACGTCGGTTTAGGCCGCGACCACACTTTGTTTGCACTGAAAGATGGTCAGGTGAAATTTGAGATTAAAGGCGCGCGCAATCGCCAGTTTGTCAATATTATCGAAGCTTAAGCCTTCTTTAATCAGGCCAGCAAAGCATAAAAAAAGCCCCAATCAATTGGGGCTTTTTTTATGCTGTTTTAAGCATTTTTCGTTGTAGTTGTTGCAGTTGTTCAGCAGGCAAACGCGCCATTAATTCTTTCAATGCGGCATTTGCAACTTCACTGCCATTGGCAGCAGCCAGCGATAACCATTGAAAAGCGCTGGCATCATCACGCGCTACCTCTTGTCCTTCCATGAGCAGCTTGCCTAAAGCATATTGGGCATTGGCAAAATGTTGTTGAGCCGATGCTTGATACCCATCCAGCATTTTTTGTAAATCCTTCTCTACGCCATAACGTCCCCAGCGATACATGGTGGCAACCATGTATTGATCCTTGGCTGAGCCTTGTTCGGCGGCGCGTAGATACCAGCGTCCGGCTTCTGCATCATCTTGCGGCACACCAAAACCATTGGCATATAACCAGCCTAGTGTGGATTGTGCACCGACATGTTGTTGCTGTGCTGCACGCTCTATCCAATGCGCGGCTTGGGTGTAATCCAAAGGCGTGTATTGCGTGCTGCTGGCGTGCAATAAACCCAGACGAAATTGAGCTTCGATGTTGCCTTGCTGCGCCAGTTGTTTAAGTTCTTCAATGGCTGCACGGTATTTTTGGCTGTTAAGCCCGTCTAATTGGATTTTATGCTCATTCATAAGGCATCCTTTGGGGCTGATCGTTCAATGATAATGCCCACATCTTGCGCACCTCGCACGGCTCCGCGTTTGTTTAAACGCAAGCGTACCCAAGGCACGGTAAATTCTTGCAAGATGATCTCTGTGATTCTTTCAGCCAAGGTTTCGACTAATAAAAACTCGCTGTTGCTGACGTATTCGCTCAGGCGTTTGGCGACAGCTTTGTAGTTCAGCGTGTCTTTAATGTCATCGCTGGCAGCGGCTTTAGCGATGTCTGTGGCCATTTCAAGGTCGAGGATGATGGTTTGCTTGAGTTGGCGTTCCCAGGGATAAATACCAATTAAGGTGTCTATTTTTAAGCCGTTTAGATAAATAATGTCCATGATCGTTTGAGTGTTTAAGTGGTGGAATGTAGAAAGTTTTTCAGGGTTTCAAGTTGATAGTTGTCAGTCAATTGCTTGAGATACTGTAAACAGGGCTGCTGTGCGGTATTGGCGGCACTTAAGAGTTGTTTCACATACACATCTAAGCCGCTGATGTCGCCTAAATCAATCAGGTTATCAAAACGTTGCAACTGAGTAGCGCTTAAGTCACACAGACTCATGTCTACTTTTACTGGCAGTGTGTTGTTTGAAGGCTGTGGGGTGGGAGCTAAAGCCTCTGCACTGGGTAAGCAGAAATAAAAACGGCTGCCCTGTCCGGGACAGCTTTCAACGCCAATCTCGCCGTTTAGTTTGTGAATTATCTGCTGCACAATGGATAAGCCCAAACCATAACCATCCGTCTCGTGATGAGCCGCACGGGTAAAGGGTTTAAAGAGCTGTTGTTGCAGGTGCTCATCAATGCCAGGGCCATTATCCTCAATCCAAAAACACACTTGATGCGGGGTTTTCTGTTCTGCACCCAAGGTTAAGTGGGGGGGATGCCCACCGTATTTCAAGCCATTGCTAATATAGTTCATCCAAACTTCTTCAATCCACGGCGCATGACCCAGTGCAGGCGGCCAACTATCGGGCAAATCGATCTGAGCTTGAGTTTTTTCCAGCATCAGTATTAAGCGATCTTGTAAGACTTGTTTGACAATCGCATCCATATCCAAAGTCGTGAGTTTAACTTCCATTTTAGATAAACCCACTAAGGTCATGAGTTCATCAATGGTGCTGGTCATGCGTAAACCGGCGCGTAAAATCGCGGCAAAATGATTGTACATTTCTGGCGTAATGACTGTGCCTGCTTCCTGTTGGCAGAGTAATTCCGCGTAATTAATCATAATGTTGAGCGGGTTTTTTAAATCATGCGCGACGCTGCGGGAGAAGGTATCTAATTCTAAATTACGTTGTTTTAGATCGCATTGTAAGTTGTAGAGCTGTAGATGGGTTTTAATTCGTGCTAGGACTTCTTCATGGTGGAAGGGTTTGGTGATGTAATCAGCTGCGCCTAAAGAGAAGCCTTCGATTTTGTCGATGGTGTCTTGTAAGGCACTCATGAAAATCACGGGGATGTCTTGCGTTTCAGGCTGCTGCTTGAGTTGTTTGCACACTTCAAAGCCGCTGATTTCCGGCATCATGATGTCTAAAAGAATTAAATCCGGCTTGGCATAGGTGGCGCGTTGCAAACCGCGTATGCCATCTTTCGCCATCAAGGTTTCATAACCCGCTTCGGTGAGAACTTTGAGCAATAATTTAATATTTTCCGGCTTATCATCAATGACCAGAATGGTATGTTTTTGCTCAATGCGACTATTCATGATTAAAGCAACTTGTTAAGCAGGTGGTGTATACAGATCGATACAACCCAAATAAGGCTAAAAGTTTTAACAACATTCACCTATAAACCCTGAGTAGGGACGGTATGAGCACATTAGACGGGTCTGGGTTTAAGAGCCTATACGAAAACGGGATAATCGGCTGCAAACCCGCCCTTTTGGTCAGGTTTTCCACTTTTTTTCGTTAAATAGCCCGCTATTCGCCTTAAAAAACCGAAAAACCTGCCTCAAAATGGCGAATTTTCGCTTCGATTCCACATCTTCGTATAGGCTCTAAAACACCGGCTGCAAAACAGTGGATATTGGCGGTTTTCCCCGTTTATTTTCGCTACGGCGTTTAAACCCGGACAAGTCTATTAATGGCTCAGTCGTCCGCCGAACTGAGTGCCCTCTCTTTTCACACAGATTAACCTATCTATTGTGCGGCTATTATATAATGCTTAGCCATTTCACACAGATGTTCTTCTTCTAATTCATGGGCTAAGCATTGAGCATATTGGCTAAATTCAGCCAATGCCGGATCAGCTTCCGCCAATTGTAGAGCGTAATCGACAATACCCTGCATATTGCCACGCAAAGCCAATTCTTGTAATTCTTGAGCTTGCGCACTTGAAGGCCCTATGACAGGCCACTCCCCTATCTCTGTGCTTATCAATCGAGGCTCTTCCTGTTGATAAATCCATTCCAGAGGTAAATGCTGCGCTATTGTAGCAAACAGTTGCCAAGCATTGATGGGCTTAGGCAAAAAGGCCACGCAGCCTGCGTTTAAACTGTCCTCGCGGTGATGGGCAAAAGCACTGGCAGAAATGGCAATGATCGGCATCGTCTCAAGACCGGGCACATTATGTAAACGCCGCGTGGTCTCCAAACCATCCATCCCCGGCATGACCACATCCATTAAGACTAAATCCGGCGACTGTTGCGATGCAGTGGCTAAACCTTGTTGACCACTGTCGGCTGTCATTACAGAAAAACCCACGTTTTCCAGTAAATGGCTTAATAACAAACGGTTTTCATGACTATCATCAATCACCAAAAGATGCTGGCGCGACCCATGATAGGCGATGATTTCTTTATGCTTTTCATGATGCTGAGCTAAAAACTCAGCTTCTTGTGAGACCATCGGTAAAGGCAGATACACATGAAACTCACTGCCTTGTTGCCATTGACTATTCACTTCAATCTCACCCTGCATGAGTTCCACTAATTTGGTGGTAATCGACAACCCTAGCCCCGTGCCTTCGCCATGATGTTCAGAGGTTTCAATTTGCTCAAAGGGCTGGAAAATGTGTTGCAGTTTATCCGGCGCAATACCAATGCCCGTGTCTTGTATTTTGAAATGAATGCGTTCCTGACTGAGTGCGACAAAGACGCTGACTTCGCCTTTTAAAGTGAATTTCACCGCATTACTCAGCAGATTTAGCACAATTTGTCGTAAACGCCGCTCGTCGCCACGCACCCATTGTGGCGTGTTGGGCGCGATATGCGTGTTTAGTTGAATCCCCTTTTGTTGAGCGCGAGTCAGAAACACTTCCACGCTGTCCTGCACAAAATGAGGTAAGTGAAAAACGATGGGTTGTAACTCCAAACGATTCGCTTCGATTTTCGACAAATCCAAAATATCGTTAATCAGCATCAGTAAATAATCCCCTGAACGCTGAATCACTTCCACTCCTTCGCGTTGATTATCCGTCAATTGCGCATCACGTTGTAACACTTGTGCATAACCCAAAATGCCATTTAATGGCGTGCGCAATTCGTGGCTCATATTCGCCAAAAAAGCGCTTTTAGCGCGGTTCGCCGCTTCAGCCGCTTCTTTGGCTTGTTGCAAGGCCTCTTGTTGCTGTTTGCGCTCAGTAATGTCACGAGAAATGGCAATAATTTCTTTAACTTCACCGCTCTCGGCGTGGCGTACTGCACGAGTGGTGGTTTCCAACCAAATATAACGCTCATTTTGGCAACGCATACGGTAACTTAAGCTGTAAGGCCATTGAGCTTGATCCTCTAATGGCATTTGATGGATGCGAGTCACCATCTCCATATCATCAGGATGACAAAATGCAGAAATGGAGTGGCCTAATAACGCCGTTTCATCATAGCCCAACAAAGTATGGCAACTGGGGGACACATAAATATATTCGCCTGCCGCATTGTGGCGAGAAATAATGTCACTGGCATATTCCGCCAATAAACGAAAACGAGCTTCACTACGGCGCAATTGATCTTCTGCTTGCTTGCGTTCAGTGACATCATGAATGATCGAATACAACAAGGGTTTGCCCACATCAACAGGGCCCGAATGCACCTCCACATCACGCATTAAGCCCGATGCCAGCCGATGTCGAAAAAAGAAATGACTGCGTTGCTCGGTTTTAGCCCGCTGCATTTCGGCTTTGATGTCTTGTGGACTCAAGGTATTGATGTCAGAAATTTTCATTGATTTTAAGGTGGCGATGTCATAACCATAATATTTTTCAGCCGCCAGATTAGCATCCACGATACGCCCGTCACTGGGGTCGATTAATAACTCTACAGCCTTGTTTTTCAAGAATAACTGACGAAACTTCTCATGCATTTTTTGCAGCTCAGCGGTGCGCTGTAACACCTCTGTTTCCAGCAATTGCCGATGCTGTTGTAATTGTTGCTCTGCCTGTTTGCGCTCAGTGATGTCAAACATCGCCCCCGTCATATACTTGGGCCGCCCCTGTGGCGTATAAAAACAACGTCCACGATTACGCACCCAGCGCTCCGTCTTGTCCTTGCGAATAATGCGATGCTCTGCCGTGTAATCCCGATGCTGCTGCATGGCTTGTTTTAAATTCAAAGCCACATTCAAACGTTCATCAGGGGCGATGCGTTGTAGAAAATCATCCATTTTCTGTGTCGATTCAACGCCCGTTTCGCCCAAAATACGATTTAAATTAGCATCACGAATATCCTGATCCGCATCCACATTCCAATGCCAAGTGCCCACCTCCGCCACATCTAAAGCCAATCGCAAGCGCTCCTCCTTATCGCGCAAAGCCTCGCGTGCTGTGGCATGACGAGTCACTTCAGTGACCAACTCCTCCGTGCGGCGGGTGACAATCTGCTCCAATTGCAAATTTAAACTGCGCAACTCCTGCTCGGTTTTCCATAACGCCTGCTCAGCCTGTAAACGCTCCACTAAGTTACGCGATTGATACAAAGAAAAACCCAGTAATAACAAAGCACAGGCCAATAGGCGATAAATGTAACTTAAGGTAAAACAAGCGTCATACCACTGCGTAGAAAAAGCCATCAAACATTGCGCAGCCACCTGCACCAGCATCGACATGGCTACCCACCACAGCATCGGATCAGCCGTGCGCAGATAAGCGTGCATCAACACCCAAAACACCACGAGCAAAAAAACGCCCGCGACTAAATCAACAGGGCGAGACACCCAAGCCTGTGGATAAATGAAAGGCTCAATGGGAATATAAAAAGCCGCCCCTGATGCGACTAACACCAATAGGCTGAATAAAAAAGCCGTGCGCACAGTTTCACGCCAAGGTGCCTCGCTAATGCCCAGATGAGAGTCCAACCACGGCGTGACAATCAGCAAAAACCCCATCAAAAAGCGACCGATTAAATACAATTGCGGAATAAACACATCCTGCATCATCGACCAGTTTGGCCACCAATCTTGATATAACAAAAAGCTTTGAACACCGTGTAAGCCATCGCTTAAAGCATTAATACCAAAGGCCATCCCGATCAATAAATGCAAACGATTGCCCAGCACCCAAAAACGCGACACCAACACCAATGCGCTGAGCAAGCCCAGCACCATACAACTGAATTCCAGAGCGATATGAAAATCTTGAGTGCTTTGATAAGTGCTCTGCGTCAGCCACGGATAAACACTGATCAGCAGCAGCATAAACAATATAGGAAGGATGGATTCGCGTAGCAGCGATAATGAGGGTAAAGCGTTCATAGGCACATTATGACAAATCTTAACCATAAAAGGCGTTAGGCTATCTTTACACCAAAAGAGCCATCATTCAGGCAACAAGAGCAAGTCTCTGAGCCGTATCCCCCTGTAGAATGCTACACTCGCAGTTTTGTTGCCACACGCCACTTTAGCCTATCCCTTATGAATCTCAATGATTGTCAGCAGTGCCCACGTCTTGCTCAGCATTTACAACAGGTGCGAGCAGATTATCCTCATTATCATGCCCGTCCTGTCCTGCCCTTTGGCAGCGATGATCCGGGGTTACTCATCGTTGGCTTAGCCCCCGGAATGCATGGAGCCAACGCCACGGGCCGCCCCTTTACCGGCGATCACGCAGGCATCTTGCTGTACCAAACCCTCTATGATTATGGCTTTAGCAATCAGCCTAATGCAGAACATCGAGACGACGGCTTGCAATTGCACCACTGTCGCATCACCAATGCCGTCAAATGCCTGCCCCCAGAAAACAAACCGCTGACCAGCGAAATCAAAACCTGCAACGCCTATCTTGCCGCAGAACTACAAGCCCTCAACCAAGGCACCGTCATACTGGCCTTGGGGCTTATTGCGCATCAAGCCATTTTGCGGGCAGGGGCGCTAAAACTCAGCAGTTTTGCTTTCAAACACGGTGCAGTGTACGATTTGCCATCAGGGCACACACTACTGGATTCTTACCATTGCAGCCGCTATAACACCCAAACAAAACGTCTCACCCCAGACATGTTTCAAGCCGTCTTTGCCACTGCCCGCGATTTATGCGCAAAGAACAGACAAAAACCAACGCAATAGTATGACTCTCCGCTTTTAACCTCATTACACGTTCAAAATAGAGATAGACCATGACCGATCAAGTGCCTCCCATGACACCGAGCAAACCCTACTTAATCCGCGCTTTTTACGAATGGATCGTGGATAACGGAGTCACCCCTTACCTGTTGGTGGATGCTGAAATGGAGAATGTCGAAGTCCCACTGCAATACGTCAACAACGGGCAGATCGTGTTAAACCTCTCCCCAACAGCCATTCAAGGCTTAAACATGGACAACGAATGGGTCAGTTTTAGCGCCCGTTTTTCTGGACGTGCGATGGAGGTGTTTGTCCCTATTGCCGCAGTACTGGCGATTTATGCCCGCGAAAACGGACAAGGCATGGCTTTTCAGGGAAATCCTCAAACAGCCCCCGCAGATACGGATACCGAAGCGGCAGACACAGACGAAAGACCCTCGTTAGAAGCCGTGCGCAGCACGCCAGACCCAGAAGCAGAAGCCCCTTCCAACCCACCGCCCAGACCTAAAGGCCGCCCCACCTTGACCGTGGTGAAATAAGTCAAACTGTGAGCGGCAAGGGAGAAGGCTGGGAGTGTCGAACCCTAGTTCGACACAGCAGGTAGGATGGGCAAAGCGCAGCGTGCCCATCTTTACGCACCGCAGACGCGATGCTCAGCGTTCCCACGCAGGGCGCGTGGGAAGCCGACAATCAGACAGAATCAGACGAATGAGTATTGAATACCAAATCAACAAACCGATAGCAGCAGAGCAATTTATCGAGCTATTGCAAAAGTCTACACTGGGCGAAAGAAGGCCGATTGATGACATGACATGCATAAAGGGCATGGTGGAAAATTCAAATCTAACCGTTACAACATGGGATGGAGACGAATTGATTGGCATTGCCCGTTCAATGACTGACTTTCATTATGCCTGTTACTTATCTGATTTGGCGGTACACGAAAAATATCAAAAACAGGGCATTGGGAAACAGCTACAGATTATCACTCAACAGCAATTGGGCGAAAAATGCAATTTAATACTCGTAGCCGCACCAGGGGCGCATTCGTACTATGGGCACATTGGCTTTACAAACAATCCAAGATGCTGGGTTCTCGGTCGCAATGAAAAAATCAGCTAGTGCTGTAGGGCGGATAAGCGAGAGCGCCATCCGCCGAAAGCGATAAAAAGCAACAAAATTTTGGGGAAATGAGGATATGGGAAAGAGGCACATCAAAGTTTCGTGCAACTCCGCAAGATGGCGGATGACGGCGCAAAAAGACGCGCCTTATCCGCCTTACGTGTTTCATCGTTGACTCGAAGCACCGCAAGAGCCGCCGTTGGCGGCTGTGTCGAACTAGGGTTCGACACTCCCGGCAACCTCCTATTCATCCTCACCGCGATACACACAACCTGCGGTGCAGGTTTCATGAATTTGGATTTTAGATAATTGCGGTAATACAGGATGTAAGTGCTGCCACATCCAACGTGCAATATTTTCTGCTGTGGGATTATCTAAACCTTCTATCTCGTTCAAATAATAATGATCTAATTGCTCTAAAATCGGCTTAAACACCTGTTTAATGTCGCCGAAATCCATTACCCAGCCGCTCTCTGCTCCGATCTTTCCCGCCACAAATAAAGTCACACGATAAGTATGCCCATGCAAACGCGCGCACTTGTGCCCCTCCGGCACATTCGGCAAGCGGTGTGCGGCATCAAAACTAAATTCTTTAAAAATTTCCATCCAATCCATCCTGTACTCTGTTTTAGAAACGGCAGTTCAAACCTCATTGAGCGTAGTCCGTTTCTTTAAGGAATCCCCAAGGTCTTATGTATTTGCACACTCAAACGCCAATCAGGATGAGCCAGACAATAATCAATCGCCGCTTGAGTGTTTTTTGCCTGTTCTGCATTGTCCAACGGTTGTAAGAGAAAATGCTGAAAGTGTAGCGACAGCAATGATTCCGGCATTAAACCCGGTTGTGGATAAATCAATTTCAATTCATCACCACGGGTTTGGAGTAGCGGTGCACCCGCTTTAGGACTCACGCATAACCAATCAATACCTGGAGGCGCGAGCTGTGTACCATTGGTTTCAACCGCTATCGTAAAATCTTGCTGATGAAAAGCCTGAATCAGCGCCGCATCTAATTGTAACAGTGGCTCGCCGCCCGTACACACCACCCACTTTTTCCCCGTTGATCCCGTAGGCCAGCACTGCACCACCGCCTCCACCACGGACTCGGCCTGGCGAAACTTACCGCCGCCCACGCCATTCACACCGACAAAATCCGTATCACAAAATGAACACAGTGCTTGCGGGCGATGCTGTTCTCGACCTGACCACAAATTGCATCCGGCAAAACGACAAAAAACCGCAGGTTGACCGGCGTTAAGTCCTTCTCCCTGCAAGGTATAAAATATTTCTTTAATACTGTAAGTCATGATTTACGCTTATAATAAAACTGTCATAAAAACCATCACAATATAAAGGAGAAGCGCCATGAGCGTGCGGAGACTAGAGGCTGTATATGTATCCCTATTAACGGTGTTAGGCATAGGACTCAGTATGCTGTTGTCCGTCGCTCAAGCCGCAGAACCCACAGGCCCTCGTTTACATCAACTGACCGCTTATTCTTGCGGTGCTGTCGGTTGTCATGCCGATATTTTCCAGCAATGGAACCAATCCATGCACGCCAATAGCGTCCCGATGAAAGACCCCATTCATGCCGTATTTTATCGACAATTAGTCGGCGATCCTTTACGCGAAGGGGTCAAAATGGGCGATAGCTATCCGGTCTGCTTACAATGTCACGCCCCTTTTGCAGCGCTGGATAAACGCACCAACCTCAATGCCAAGCCCAGCTATCATGATGGGATTAATTGCATGGTATGCCACACTTTTGCTGAATATAAAGGTCGCACAGGGGATGGCGTAGGTTTACCCGGCGGCATTCATGATTACGAATTATCCCCCTACACCCTACAAGGATCGGCAGGTCGTTATTTCAGCAACCAACCCAATCAACGCGCAGGTGATGCCGCCACCAGCTATCATCCTTACAATGTGCAGCCCAATCAAACTTTACTAAAAACCAGTAAAGCCTGCATTGGTTGCCATGACATGCGTGATGATGCAAAAGACCCCGCCTATAAACCCGAAGACATCGCTTGCCAAGCTTGCCACATGCCCAAAATCAATGGCATAGCTGATCACAGTATGCAAGGTGGACACAGTGCCAGCATGGTCAAACAAGCCTTATTAATCAGTTTGGATAGCCAAGAAGAACAAGCACAATGGCGCATCCAAGTCACCCTCAAAAACACCTTGCCGCATAGTTTCCCCGCCACCATGCCACTGCGTAACGTCACCATCAAAGTCATCGCTTATAATGCACAAGGCAAAGTCCTGTGGGAAAATTTCCGTAAAAATGCCGCCAGCGAAGACCCCAAAGCCATTTTAATGTATAAACCCAATGGCTATATTGGGCATCCTCCGTTGCCCGTGACCGAGCTACAAAGTCTCGCGGACACACACCTCAAAGCCAAAGAAACCCGCGTCTTGGAATACACCCTGCCGCGCCAAGATGTCACCTTAATCCGTGCTGAAGCCCACTATAACCTAGTCTTACCCGAACAAATCACTCAAGCTCAGCAACGCTTTCAAAACGCCATGCCCCGTCACTTAAGCCGCGATAGCAAACAACCGCGCAGTGCAGGCGTGGCAGAACTACGCTTCTAAGGAACCTCCATGCCCGCAACCCCAGCATTAGATAAAACCACGGCGGCTGATCAGATCATTAATAAATATATGGCGGCATCAGCTGGTGCGGGCATGGTGCCTGTCCCCCTACTCGACACCGCCACACTCACCGGCGTGCAAATCAAAATGCTGCACGGCTTAACCGTTTTATACGAACTCGAATTCTCCGTACCCATCGCCAAAACCCTGCTATCCACACTCGCCGCCACCAGCTTTCGTTACACCTTCGGTCGCACCCTGCTAAGCTTTGCCAAAGCCATCCCCTTGCTCGGACAACTCACAGGCTCAGTCGGCATGGGTTTACTCGGCATGGCCTCCACCTATGCCACAGGCAAAGCCTTTTCCTACCACTTTGAACAAGGCGGCACCCTACACAACTTTGACGTCAAAGCCATGAGCCAGTACTACCAACAACAACTTGAAAAAGGCCAAGAAGTCGCCCGCCAAAGTGATGTTATCCATGAAGCCTAAGAGCCTATACGAAGATGGGGAATCGAAGCGAAAATTCGCCATTTTGAGGCGGGTTTTTCGGTTTTTTAAGGCGAATAGCGGGCTATTTTTTGAGCAAAAGCGGAAAACCGGGCCAAAAGGGCAGGTTTGCAGCCGATTATCCCATTTTCGTATAGGCTCTAAACACACCTCATGAACCAGAACAGCACACCCATCCCTGACGCACCCGAAACCCTCAACATCGAAGCCGCTTTTCCTGCGGGTGCTTCACAAGCGCGAGAAGTCCTCGCCATCATCGCTGGGCAAGCGCTAGAAGACATGCCCAAAGACCTGAACATCCCACCCGATGCTCTGCAAATCTTTTTAGACACCTTTGAAGGCCCGCTCGATTTATTACTTTATCTGATACAAAAGCAAAACCTCGACATCCTCAATATCCCGATGGCCACCATCACCCAGCAATACTTACAGTACATCTCACTAATGCGCGTGTTACAGCTCGACTTAGCCGCCGAATACCTCGTCATGGCGGCCTTACTGTTAGAAATAAAATCACGCCTATTGCTGCCACAAGAAGACACCGAGGAAGACGAAGACGAACTTGATCCGCGCAGACAACTGATTCAACAATTACAAGAATATGCACGGTTTAAAAAAGCCGCCGAAGCACTCGGCGAACTGCCCGCCGTAGGGCGCGACACCTTCCTACTCGATGCCGACATGCCCGACATCCCACAAACCCGTGAACCGCCCAACATCCCCCTCCCCGAACTGCTATCCGCCCTGCAATCCCTGTTACTGCGCGTAGAACTATACAGCGCCCATCAGATTCTCCACGAACCGCTCTCCGTGCGAGAACGCATGACCCAAGTACTCGCCTTATTACAACAATGTATGCGAGCCGACTTTCCCGCCCTCTACACCCAGCAAGAAGGCCGCGCAGGTGTCGTAGTCTCCTTACTCGCCTCCTTAGAACTCACCAAAGAAAAATTGATCGACATAGAACAAGCCCATGAATTCGGGCCCATCGCCGTGATGAACAAAAGCGATACAGACGCGCCGATCACGCTCAGCAGTGAATATGATGAATAAAAGGCTTTCTAGCTGAATATTGACCCATGTCTTTTTTCACTTCAATTGATAGCATTCATTGAATAGCAAAGGCACCATAGGATGTAATGTACAATGAAGTTACTTTTAATCTTCTTTTGAAAGTAACGACTGGGTTTTCTTGTTATTTTTTGTAATAAAATGAGACAAACCTATATTGAAAATATGATTTATTAGAATCTTAATAAATCAATTCACTCTTAATAAGTCATTGGGAATCTAGATGAGACATCCTATAAACAGTAAATTCAAAATACGTGCTTTTTTTACAGGGGGACTATTTATTTTTTTATCCCTTTGTTTTCACACACTACACGCTGTACAGCCAGCCAGCCCTGGTGGGTCTAATTATGCGTGGTATAACCTTACGCAACCTGCCCCTTTAGGAATGAATTGTAGAGAAAATTATGGGATTATTAAAAACTACCAGAATGCTGGTGTAAGAACTACAGTACAAACCCAATTGCAGCAAATGAGAGCCAATGGGCAAAACCGATTGCGTATCCCTATTTATCATATGCGCAATGCAAGTGGTGGAACCTTATTAGATTCTAATGGTGGTGATCTCAGTACATATGATAAAACCAGTTTAACGTTATTCTTATCTGATATAAAAGCTGCTGGGTTTCATGAAATTTTAGTGGGTTTCTTTCCTGTTGGCGGCAATAATCCTCTTGACTGGACGAGCTGGTCTGAAAATTTATTTCTAGAAAATCGGGATTTAATTTTTAATTTACACCCTATCATTGATGCAGCGAAGATTCCTTATCGTATAGACTTAATGAACGAAGGTGCTCCTGCTAGTCATCAAACGATATTAAAACAGTATATGAGTAGACTTTGGGTTGATTATAATGTTGAGTTTGAGCAAAATGGGAAAAATAAGACTGTTGGGTTTTCTTTTGCAGCGGGTGGACATACCGCTGGAACAGTAAATACCAGTACAGCCGTGAATCGATATAACACCGCCGCCGATATTTATGCTGCATCAGGATATGGAGCACCTTATGTACTGGATATGCATATCTATGCTGACATCAAAAATGTTTTAGAAGCCGTTAATGGTGCAATGACTCTCAGAGGCGATGGCACGGGCTTAATCATTGGTGAAACATATTACAATAATACTTCCACTTGGTCAGATATTCAGGCTGCTTCAGTGGGTAGAACAATATGGCATGTTTACCAATGGCCACTGTCTACAAGTTTTGGTTGTGATGGGCATGTAGATATTACGCCTCCCACTCAATATATGTATTATTAATAAAGCTGATACACCTTGCCATTCACTATTTTTAGAAAGAACTTGAATATAGTGAATGGCTGGACATGAACTACTTAATTCACGGGTATCTCAGTTCAGACTGAGTGCCCGTAAACCCCCTGTTTTTTCCAAAAAAATCTTTGTTCCCCTCCCAGCCATTCTCCAATCCCAGTTAATCTCCCCCTTCTTCCAAAGCCGTTTGCACCCGATGCTCATGCCCACTGAAAGCGTAGTAGGCATCTTCATAAATGGACAACAAGACGAGTCCGAAGGAAATCCGCCATTGGAATCAAAAATTGTGCTTGTAAGGAAGCGCGTAGGATGGGTAGAGGCGCAATCTGATGTTTGATATTTGTATGCGCCATAACGCGCCGAAACCTATCATTTCGGTGTTTGGTGAATGATGGGTGTCGGCGCGGGATAGTTTTGTGATTAAAGCACTGAAAACTCCGAAAAACTATATTGCCACTATAATAGCCTTGAATCACGCACTTAACTCTGGAAGAGAAAAACATGACATTAACAGACTATATCAGCA
>JADGEH010000197.1 GCA_016744475.1 Thiotrichales bacterium
CTGCCAGTCCTTCAAGGACGGGCAGTCTTGGGTTTGGCTATATCGCAAGCCTATAAATGATGTACTTTAGCTATAGTACATCACCAAGCTTGTTTTGACGGTTTATTGATTCGTGAAAATTTTATTCACCACGGAGGCACGGAGAAACAGAGAAAAATCTTTTAACTCGTTCCCATGCACCGCATGGGAATGCCGTCTTAACCGCGTTGCGGTCAGTACCGATATATCGCAAGCCTATCAATGATGTACTAGCGCTTAATCACCGACAAACCTAAAGTTTCAGGCTTGGCTTGTTGTTTAGTAAAGCCCACCGAAACTAAACGCTTCATCGTGTTATCTTGAAAAGAATTGCCTTTTCTTTTGGAATAGGGCGTGCCCGTATAATGAAACAAAAGCCCATTCTTTCTCAATACACGATACAAATCTTCATAAAAGTCCTTGCTGTACATCTCACCACTCAAAGAAAACCGAGAAGGAAATAGATATTCTTCATTAAGACTCCTGTTATTAATATCACTTACAAGGTGATGTTCTCATTCTCATGCCCTGCATTGGAACAACGGATGCGTTTAAGTCGGTTATGAAAAGACTAATCCAGTGAGTAAGTTACACCATATTTATTGATTCTAGTGGGACTATAATTAAAATCATATAAACTGGAATGTCCTAATTTACCCTTTGGATAAGGTACGCCTTTAGGCAGAAAAAAAGTCACAGAATGCGCACCATACAAACCTGCGGGCACCGTGATGTCGTGCAAAATGACATAGGCATGTCCCCGTCGAGAAGAATGAACTATCTCACTCAAGCTCATAAACGTATTGTGATCCAAAACCTGCTTTTTCTGCCAGCGTAGAACATCGTCTTCTGTCAATGGGCGAATCAAACCCTGATGTAATAATTCATTTAAGCCTGCTTCGCCCGCTAAAGCTTTGGAATGCTCCATAGCACGGGTTGGCACACTCAAGCGTGCAACACTCGCAGACATCGGCATACTGATGTTCAACTGCCCCTGCTTAGCACTATGTATTTGCGTCACGGGTTGAGCAAAAAACCGTTGAGATAAAAAGTTAATTTGAGACTGTTTTTTAGATGATACATAAGTATGTCCACAGGAGTGACCTGATTTATAAGTGCTGATGATCCTCGGTATATCGTCCGGTAAACCCTCCACTATCTGCTGGTGATACCCCGTTACAAGCACCGCCTTAATCTGTGTTTTTGCCGTCCAACGCACTTGCCAAATAGACGGCTCATATGCCCCCAAAATTAACCCCACTGCCTGCCCTGGTAGATTGACTAATACATCAAATTGAGTCGCTTGATGGCCGCTGTTATCAATCGCGTAGTCCAGCTTATGACCTTTATAAGCCCCGCCTGCATAAACACTCAATGCAGAAGTATCCAGATCAGCAAATTGACAGGGCGACTGGACAACAGGTTTAGGCAGAGGCTCTACTGGCATGATAGCCACAGGTGCGACTCTGGCAGGCGACGGAGCTATCGGTTGCAGGCGCTCTATGGGAATAGTCGCAGCAGGCACGCTCTCCATAGGCGCTTGATGAGGACGAACAGGGGAGACAGACACTTTATCGGCCACCGGCCACACAAAATGCAAGGCATAACCTGCCAACAAACACAGCGTAATGAATACGACAAACAAGCCCACGCGCCACCAACGCCGCCGACTACGCGCTTTTTGTTGCTGGCGTTCCGACATCTGTCCCGCCAAGGTGAGCAACGCCTGCTCTGACAACTCCGTGGTTTGTGCCAAAGCCTTTAAAGTATCTTTTAGTTTTTCTTTTTCTAGTCGCTTTTGTTTAATGCGCCGATCTCGTGCAAAAGCTTCATTTTGTAGCTTATCTAACAGTTTATCGTTTGGATTCATCGAACTACCTAATAAATGGAGAGGGGTTTATCTAACAGCCTTTGCGCTCTTCAATCCTTCCTTAAGAGCCTATACGAAAACGGGATAATCGGCTGCAAACCCGTCCTTTTGGCCCGGTTTTCCGCTTTTTATCAACACACGCCCGCTATTCGCCTTAAAAAACCGAAAAACCTGCCTCAAAAGGGCGAATTTTCGCTTCGATTTCCCATCTTCGTATAGGCTCTAAAAAGCCGAGCATGGTATGGAAAACATTTAAACCGTCCTGGTTTCAAAAACCTGAACGGTGTGCAAAGTGTGCGGGGATTTTGATTCATCCCGCCGTTATATAGGGAAATGATCTCAGTGATACGACTCAAGTAATCCGGTTTAAAAGGCCACGCAAACGGCGCAAGAGGCGCTAGAGACGCAAAGAACGCCAGCGTTTCAAAACAATGTTTTACTCGTTCCCATGCGGCGCATCACTGCCATTCAGTTAAGCCCAGTAGCATTGCAAGCCATTGATTTTACTCCCCCTCCTCGCAGGAGGGGGCGAGGGGCACTGCCATTAACTTAAGCCCTTTTGTGATATAAATTGCCAGCATACATGTCATTAATATCACCCAGGTCAGTAAAGACAAATGGATAAAAAAACGCTGTATAACCCTTATACATACAATGATTAACAGTGATACATTCAAAGTAGCTCATCGTCGTGATGAAAAAGCCTGTAGCCGCCAGCGTATTTTCAGCGTGAGTTTATGGGTCATGATCATGTTGCGCAAAAGTATTAAATCATGGCCATTGATGCTCAATGACATCAGTGCTCTATTGTCATTGGATACGCTTGTGAGTCATGCGGCTTATGGCAAGGCGCGTCAAAAACTTAAAGCGAGTGCGTTTGTTGAACTCAATCGTCAAGCGGTGGTTGAGGTCATGTATGCCGATCATGATGACCGCCAATGGCAGGGGTTTCGTGTGTTAGCGAACGACGGCTCACATGTACGATGACCCAATACGCCGGCCATCATAGAGACCTTTGGCAGTACCCGTTATAGCAAAACGCAGGGACAATAACGCGGCGAGAGCGGTCATCATGCATCCGCCCGTGTCTCCGTAGTCTATGACGTACTCAATCGCATTGCCATTGATGTACTCATCGATAAAGCCGATGCTTATGAGGTCAGACAAACTTTACAACATCTTGAGCACGAACAACCCAATGACCTCTGGCTTCATGATCGCGGTTATGCTCACTATGAATGGATAGCACATCATACTGAACGCCCACATCATGTCGTCATTCGTGGCTCAAAAGGCCGCTTTACAACCGCTCGTCAACGGCTGAAAGGGCATGGCAAAGCCAGCCAAATCGTCACATTGCACGTACCGTCCAGCCAACGTGCGCGGCTTCGACAAGAGGGGTTGCCACTCAGTATCAACGTGCGTTTTGTTCGCGTTCAGCTGGACACGGGTGAGTATGAAGTCCTCGTCAGCCATTGACTGGATGAATCATGTTATCCCACAGACGCATTTGCCCCACTCTATTGGCAACGCTGGGGTGTTGAAACCTTCTACAGCGTGCTCAAAACGCGCTTAAATCTAGAAAACTTCACTGGATTAACGCCCGAAGCCATTCGCCAAGACATCCATGCCAGTGTCTTTCTCACTGGACTTGACTTGAATCGATATTAAGCGAAGAGGCCCCAACCCACTTGAACAACAAAACCACTCAACATCCGCAGCAGGTGAACCGCATGGTCTCGTTCAATGCCATTAAACATCATGCGTTTGAACTGTTTTACAGTGACCTGCCCACTGATGAACTCTTTGAACGGCTCACCCCACTGTTTTTGAGTCACCCACCTGCTCAAGACCGCATCGTAAACCGCCACGAAAAAAGCGACCACCGACTCAAGACATTGATCATTTGCGGCGGTGCAGAAAATATTGTTTTTGAGCTTGCCATGCTTAAGTTAATGGCAGTGGGGATTGAGGGGTGGTGATGGAGAACTTCTTTCCTTCGATTTTTTGTCAAGGAATGAATGCCTTTGCTCACCACCCCTCAATCCCCTCCTTCAAGGAAGGGAGGCTGACACGTTGAATTCAAAGTCTTTTTTCTTAACTTAATGGCAGTGATGCGGCGCATGGGAACGAGGTAAACATCATTTGAAAACGCGGGTGTTCTTTTGCGCCTCTTGCGCCGTTTGCGTTGTCTTTTAAGGGCTTAAAGCGGATGGCTTGAGTCGTATAAATGATTCATGTTGTCTATATACAATGCTCTCCATCATCGTCGAACATCGTCGAATAAACCACTGAAGAGACAGTCATGCACTTTATCGGTCGCCAAGCACAGATAGATGCTTTTTTAGAAAAACGTACAGCGCGTCAAGGCGGCGTGTTTGCTATCAAAGGCGGACCCGGCTTGGGCAAAAGCACCTTATTGTGGGAACTCGCCCAGCGCAGCCAAGCCGAGCAGCATCCCGCCTGGTTTTTAGATTTAGAAGACCTAGAAACCCAAAGCCCCGATACGGGAGCCGCCTTCTTAGCCGACTTAGCCCATTTGCACAGCGGTAAAGCCTTGAGCGCGTTTGATAAAGCCCTGGCAGAATTTCACGGTGCCTATCAAAGCCCTGCGGATTTGCTCAATGTTTACGGGGAAGCCATGCAAGACGCTGCCAAAGCCTTAGAAAAACAAGTGACGCAAGATGACACGCCGGCCCAAGACGCAGCCGACCGACAAGCCATTCAAGACCTCAAAGGTATCGCAGGTATTGCCTGGACACTGGGACAAGGCTGGCAAAAAAGCCGAGCCACTCAACGTCAACAAGAATTAGGTCATCCCGAACGTTTTTTACTGGAAGCCCTCGCGCAAAGCGCTGCACAACATCCCGTGTTGTTTGTCGATACCTACGAACACCTGCGCAGCCATCCACAATTGCGCAGCAAAACCCTGTTTAGTCATGTTTTATTCTCCAAATACCATCAAGGTACGGTGCGCTACAGCATCGGCGACACACCGCAGCAACAATCCTTACCCTTATGGTTAGAAGGCTTTTTCAGTTGGCTGGCACAACAAGGCGTATTAGTCGTGATCGCCGGACGGCATTTGCCCGCAGGCTGGGCAGCACAGGCGGCGACATTGCAGCGCTTTAACCATGAAGACATGCTGCAAGCCGCCCGCGCCAACAGTCCGCTATTGGCACAAGCCGCCGCAGAACAGCCAGAAGCCCTGCTGGCGGTGCTGCAACGTTTGTCTTTTGACGGCAATCCTTTGTGGTTGCAAGTCGGCATGAACATGCTCAACTCGGTGCTGGACAACGGAGAATACCGCCTGAGCACACTGGCAGACAACGACACCCGCTTGCGTGAATGCTTTGAAGCGCCCACGGCGGTGATGGATGACGTGCATATCGAACATGCCGCCTGCAAGCTACAATTATTTCAACATGTCACACGGCATATTCCTGATCTGCCATTAAGTTAAAACAAGGCTTTGAATTCAACGTGTCAGCCTCCCCTCCTCCAAGGAGGGGATTGAGGGGTGGTGATGAAAGGTCTTTATTCCTTA
>JADGEH010000061.1 GCA_016744475.1 Thiotrichales bacterium
CTGTAGGTTCATACCATACTCGAATGGCTTTATGTTTGTATAAATCCAGCTGGCAAAATTTACAAACGGATACGAGATTAAGAGAACTTTTAGGTTCAGAAAGCACAGCTTTAAAAAATCTAGATAGTTTAAAAACAGAGTTACCTGGTGTCACTCGACAAATTATTAAGTTTACAAAAGAACTTTATGAGTTAAAAAATGAGGCTGAAAAAGAAGAGGTATTACTTAAAATATTAGCTTTGGAAGAGTTTTTGCGGTTTCGTAGAGTTCATCCTGATGCGGTATACCGGATTCCTAAAGAAAAAGGGCGGATTAATGCTATCAGTTTACATAGCACTAAAGATTTTCGAGCTAAAATATTTTTTAGTATTCGTAATAATAAAAATTTTAGCTGTTTATCTATTCAACAAGAAAACCCTAATAAAGAGCCTATTTTAAAAGAAGACAAACTTGCAAACTTATCTGTAATACATAGAGAGCAAACAATTGGCAATATTCGCTCTATTCAGTCAATTCCTGAAATATCAGACGAAATATTTATTATGACGGAGTATACGGCTGGTTTTATAGATAAAAAAGAAAATAGACTTATACCTTTACCTGGTTTAGAAAAAAAAGTATTTTCATTATGGAGTATGGCTTATTCTCCTGATAATAAAAAATTAGCTATAGCAGGTGAATGGCACAAAGGGCAACAAGCCGCTGTTTTGTTGTGGACGTACACAAACAATAAATGGCAACCTCAAGAAAATAATACTTTTACTTTTAGCAATGAATGGCCTGAACAACGTTTACGCATCACGGGCTTAGAATGGGATGGTAATGATCTTTGGGCTATTACTGGCGGTAAAGGGCTTATACTTCGTTGGGATGGACAAACGCCTGATAACCCTGAATTGTGTGCTACCACGGGTAGCCCTCAGAATGTTTTAAAACTAATGAAAACAAGAGAAGAAAATATTCTATTGATTGGTGGGCAGGATGGAATACTTAGAGCATTTGATAAAAAAGGCCGTCAGCTCTGGACAAATATTTTACGTGGTTGTATTCGAGGTATCAGCGCGCTCTCTTCGTCCGAAATTGAGGATAATCGTTATGCAGCATTTGCTGTATTAACGGATGCAGAACATTTTTTCTTATTCGATAAACAAGGGTTTCTGCAAGGTTTATTGCATATGGATAGACGAATATTTAACACTTTATCCAGTTTAACTTTACATCATAAGCGCTATCATGCTTTAGGTACACTTGAAGGGGAAATTTTCTTGCTAGAAGAAATACCTAAAAATAAAAATGAAAGTGGAGCGCTTAAATATATTTTTGATAAAATAGAAGATGGGGGTGTGTTATTAAATGAACTTTTAACTGAGAAAAAAGCATTGCAGCGCAATAATAACAAGCTGCATTTTTTTATTAAAAATAATGAGAATATTGAAGGTAATGAGAATATTGAAGGTGTAGTTAATGAACCTCTCCGTGCAGCATGGGTAGTTTATCAATTAATTAATAAACACAAAGATTTTAAAACGGTCATTAAATTGCTAGAGAAATTAAAGGATGAAGCAGACACTACTACCAAACATTTGCGTGCTCATATATTAGAATCTATTGGCCAACATTTAAATGATATTCCAGATCATTATCAGAAAAGGCTTTACAGTATATGTACCAATGCTCAAGATGGCGCTTTAGCTAGTTTAGTACGTAATATGCCTATTGATATAATAATAACCAATAAAAAACAAGTAGCACAACTTGTTAAATTACTAAGAGAAAAAGCTTTTGAGGGGAGAGAATATCTATCAAGTGCTTTATTAGAACGTTTACGTCGCAGTGCTAATACACAAACATGGCGTATAGAAATAATGCTTAAACATCTATTGGAAAATGCAGATGAGCCAATACACTTAGGTCTTATTGAAGGTGCTTTGGGAATATTTTGGAATCGATTAGATGTAACTGAGCAGGGATTTGTTAAAGCATTAGGCCACATTCATACATATTTCCCTAAATTAATGAAGCTTTTACTGGCTAATGAATCCAGTCGAAAACAGTTTGTCCAGTGGATAAATGATTTTTCAGGGATATTGTTTTCTACGGAAGAAGCTGAGTCATGGAAAACCTTAGCAACTATTATTAAACCTGATATTGTATTATCTAAAATAGAATTGCAACAATTGTTTGAAGAATTAAAGATGATAATTCCAGAATCAAGAAACAATCATCTAAACATATCCACAGATCATCAAGTAATCGAGGCTTTTTTAACACTATTTCCTTATCAAAATAGATATCGAGAAATGAGTATTTTTCCTGAACCTTGGAAGAAACTAGCAGAGCAGTCAGACTCATTACGAAAAATCATTATGTCTTTTGATAAAGATGATTTCAAATCTCTGGAGAATATGAAAAACAAGATTTTGCAAGGAATGGAGGCTGTTAAAAATATGCCAATAGCTATTCCTTTATTGCATAATTTGGAATTAGCCTGGAAAAATGCTTGGGAAGTTTGTTTAGAAGATAAAAAAAATAAGATTAATTCAGTGACAGCATATACAAAAACTGAGGAAGCCATTCCTTCATTAGAGAAAATTTTTAACCAACTATGTCAATTAATGGAGAAAAAAGGATTTTCTAATGGTCGTTTGTATCGATATAAAGACTTGCCTACTTGCAGTCTCTCACCTGAGAACGAAGAGAATGATAATTCAGCCATTGTATATGACTATCATTGCCCTATAAATAGGGGGGTTGTCGATAAAAATAATAAGCATTATCTAAATAGATATACATGGTATGGACTACCTGGTTTATTGTACTCTATACATTCTCTTCCTGATGAAGAACCTGCTGACAATCTTGCCTTACAATTTTGGTCAAGTATTTTATTAAATGAGTCAGATAAAATAAGACTAGATATGCCTATTTTGAAAAAATTTCCTAATGAAAAATCCTATCGCCCCTTTGGTTTTGTGCTATTCGACTGGAATAATAGTGATAAAAAAGAAGAGGCTTTAGGTGCATTATGGAATAATGACTCTGAACAAGAAATCATTAATCATCTAAACTGGATTAGACGATGTATCAATTATCAAGAAAAGGATATGAAAGATAAAACCGAAGAATATCTCAAAAATTTTTATTCTTCTTTAGAAGAAACTACTGAACAGTATCAAGTGTTAGATGAGATTATTCGAGTAGCCTGTAAAATAACACAAGCTACAGGTGGGGTTTTATTTCTTTATAATGAAAAAGATGCTCATCTAAAGGTGGTTTCAACAGAAGGTGAATGTTCTGATTCATACAGAGATTGGCTAATTCATTCTGACGATCACTTTTTCCCTATTGTTGAGTGTTGGGAAAAACAAACAACTATTATCGAACAAGATTGGAAAAACAGCTCGCGTTTGAAAAACCTTTTGCAGAATGCAAAACCTGAGCATTTTAAACTGTTGAAAATCTATAATGAAATACGTCAATTTTGGAAAAAAGATATTAGCTCTTTAGTTATTATTCCTATCTATTTTGGGACAAAACCCCTAGGCGTGATTCGTATTCACTACCACGATACTTTATATGCAATTGATGCAGAAATATTTACTTTATTACAAGATTTATTAGCTCAAACCAGATGGTTTGTATATGCCGCTCGTTTGATAGAAGACCAAGAATGGAAATTTATAAATTGGGAACGAGCTGTCATGCATGAAGTGCGTTCTGAGTTACTCGAATTAGGTAATAGAGCAGAAAAAGTAGATGATACGCTTTGCAAAGAAATTGTAGCTACTTCGCAAGATTTATTAGACATTACTGATAATTTCATGACGATACAAGGATCGCATAAGCAAGACTGCGTTACAGATACCCCTGAAAACCCAGCTCAATGGCTCAAACGTTTTATCGAGTTACATGAAGAATTAATTCAAGAGAAGAACCAGTCCATAATACTCATTCCTAATGACTTTAACGCACTTATATGGCAAGATACCTTGCTTCAAGGTAATGAAAAAGAGTTTGCTATTATTGTGCGTAATCTCTTACGCAATGCACTTAAGTTTGCAGGCGAAAAAGCTTCCATTTATATTGAAGCTCAGCAAACAAAGGATAATTGGATATTGATGATTCGTAATCCAGGGCAAATGACCCCAAGGGAAAATGCAGAGAAATATATCGCTCGTTCTCGCAATCCTGAACGGAAAAAAGATGGCGCACATATCGGTTTGTCAGCCAGTCGTCAATTGGCTAAAAATAATAGCGCAACATTATCAGTTGAAAATATAGAAGATAACCAAGTACAGGCCACTTTACGTTGGCCTTTAGATAAATAAGGAGAGTAGACGTGAAGACATTAAATAATATTCTATTTATTGAGGAAAGACCCAGTACAATAGAAAAATTTAAAGTGCAGTTAGAAAAAGACGTGCCTCATATTAATATCATATTCAAGACAAATTTAGAGGCGGCTATTGAATTTTTAAATGAAAATGATAAGGCTATTGACATGATTATCATTGATTTAGAAATTCCACCTATTCCTGAATCATTGGGTAAATATCGAAAGAAATTCCGCTCTCTTGATCTGAACCATGGTCAGTGCTTAGGCATGTATTTAAGTGATGAAAAAGAAAAATATAAAGCAAAAATACCTTATGTTTATCTTAGTGCAATGCCGTTTGAGTTGGATCGTAGACAAGCTTCTCAGAAAAATGCTTTATTATTTGAAAAAACATATAATCCAGAGCGGTTTCCAAAAAAATTGAATGATATTTATCAAAAATGGAAACCAGAAGAGCACCTAGACTGTGCCATGAGTTGGGCATAAGCATTTTAAAAACGTATAACTCTTAATCTACAGACAAAAAAATGGCGCTTGGAGCCGCCCAAAACCCCAAACGCCTGACCACAAATAATGAGGTAGGTATCATTGTCTGTGGCTGCGATGGATAATGCATAAGCGATGCCAGAATTAACGATGGCTTTGGATAAAGGCGAGTAAGCCTTGTGTTGAGCCGTCATAGTGACTCGCGTCGGCTTGCCCTTCTAGTGCTGGCAGCAGTTCTGCGGCCATTTGTTTACCCAATTCTACGCCCCACTGATCAAAGGGGTTGATGCCCCAACACACGCTTTGCACGAAGACTTTGTGCTCATATAAGGCGATGAGACTGCCGAGAATATCGGGGGTCAGGGTTTGATACATCAACAGGTTGCTGGGTTGGTTGCCAGGAAATAAACGGTGCGGTAAATGGGCTTCATCACATTCGTCGCCGAGTGCGGCGCGGGTTTCTTCGCTATTGCGCCCTAGCATTAATGCGCGAGTTTGGGCTAAGGCGTTGGCGAGTACGGGGTTTTGATGACCGTATTTATCCGCCTGACTGTGAACGGCAACGATGAAATCCGCTGGAATCAGTTGGGTGCCTTGATGCAGCAGTTGGTAATAGGCATGTTGCCCGTTATTGCCTGCGGTGCCCCACACCACGGGGCAGGTGTTGTATTCGACGGCTTGGCCTTCGCGGGTGACGCGCTTGCCGTTACTTTCCATTTCGAGTTGTTGCAAATAAAAAGGCAGTAATTTCAAGGCGTAATCATAGGGCAATATGGCTTGGGTGCGGGTTTGCCAGAAATTGGTATACCACACGCCAATCAAACCCAGTAGCACGGGCATGTTTTGCTCTAGCGGTGCGGTGCGAAAATGTTCGTCCATGGCGTGCGCTCCGCTGAGTAGGCGCAAGTAGTTGTCCATGCCGATAGTAACGGCGACCGATAAGCCGATGGCTGACCACAGTGAATAACGCCCGCCGACCCAATCCCAGAACTCGAACATGTTTTCGGGATCAATGCCGAAGGCTTTGACCCGTTCTGTGTGGGTGGAGACGGCGACGAAATGTTTACTCACCGCGCTGTCGTCCTGTAAATGCTCTAGTAACCATTGCCGAGCGCTGCGTGCATTGGTCAGCGTTTCTTGTGTGGAAAAGGTTTTGGAGGCGACGATAAATAGCGTGGTCTCTGGATCAACGATGGACAAAATGTGGTTGAGTTGTGCCGCGTCGAGATTGGAGTCAAAGTAGGTGTGCAGGCGTGGATGACGGTAATTGTCTAGGGCTTCAGTGACCATTTTAGGGCCCAAATCTGAGCCACCAATGCCAATATTGACAATGCTTTGTATCGGTTTGCCTGTGTGTCCAAGCCATTCGCCTTCGCGCACGGTGTGGCAAAAGCGGCGCATTTTGTCCAGCACCTGATTGACTTTGGGCATGACATTGTGACCATCCACTTGAATCGGACGATCACTACGATTGCGTAAGGCAACGTGAAGGGCGGCACGTTGTTCGGTGTTGTTCACCACCGCCCCATTAAACAGGCGTTCGCGCCAGTCATTTAAGCCGCTGTCTTGGGCTAAACCTTGTAATAGCGTCAAGGTTTCGGCGCTTAAGCGGTTTTTTGAGTAATCAAACAAAATGCCGCAGGTCTGCATGGAGAGTTGCTCAAAACGCTGTGGGTTTTGGGCAAATAAGTCTCGCAGATGGGTGTTTTTTAGGCTGTGTTGATGGGTTTGTAGGGCTTTCCAAGCTTGGCTGTGTTGTTGGCTTGACATGAATTTAATCCTTTAATCGTAACGCTTGCGTTCGTGGCGACGTAAACCGCCGCCCTGGGTAATGACTCCGCGCACAGCTTCTAGCCCAGGGATGTCTAAAGTGGGGTATTTTTCATTTAAAGGCTGTAAATAATATTTATCGCCTTCTATTTTCAATTGGCGAAAAATGTATTCATCTTGATGTACAGCAAACACAAAAGAACCGTCTTTCACGACCGCTTCAGGGTCAATCACGATAACGTGACCGTCTTTGAATTCAGGTTCCATGCTGTCACCCAGCACTTGTAGAGCAAAAGGTTCATTGCCGCAGTGGTTTTGGTTTTCAGTTGACATCGTAGTGTTTTCTCATGGGGTGAATAGACTTGTTGGATATTTGAAGGCGGGTGGTTTTTTGTCTGTGTTAAAGGCATCAGCATCATTGACTTAAGAAAAAAGACTTAGGATTTAATCTGTTAGTCTCTCCGACTTTTGCGCAAGCCGCCTATGGCGGCTGCGCCGAACTGGAGTTCGGCACTCCCAGGTATAGCGCTAAAAGTCACCCTTCTTCAAATATCAAAGCGCCTCACCAGAACCTTCCATATCTAATCAAACGTCAATATGCCTTTGTCTGAACCCAGCATGAGCAAATCCGCTGGGCGACGGGCAAACAAGCCATTCGTGACTACGCCAGTGATGTGATTTAATTCGCTTTCCAAGCCCACGGGATCAACGATATTTAAGCTGTGCACATCTAAAATTTCATTGCCGTTATCGGTGACGAAGTTTTCGCGCCAAATCGGCTTGCCGCCTAGTTTGACAATTTCTCGTGCCACATAGCTACGTGCCATAGGGATGACTTCAATGGGTAGCGGGAATTTGCCTAGCACATCGACTAGCTTGCTGTCATCCGCCACACACACAAAGCGTTTGCTCACCGCAGCGACAATTTTTTCACGAGTTAAAGCCCCGCCGCCGCCTTTGGTTAAGTGCAGATGACGGTTTGCTTCATCGGCACCATCAATATAGACCGAAATTTCAGCCACTGCGTTTAGTTCAAAGACTGGAATATGGTGTGATTTTAAGCGCTGTGCGGTGGCTTCAGAACTGGCCACTGTGCCCTCAATTTTGTGTTTGATGCTCGCTAAGGCATCGATGAAATGATTGGCGGTGCTGCCTGTTCCAACACCAATCACGGTGTCTTCTACAACATGTTCTAATGCAGCTTGTGCCACTTGTTGTTTTTTTTCATCAGGTGTCATGTCTCTAGTTTTCCTTTTTTGTAAAGTGCATCTGACCATTTTGGCTGAGTGTTAAGGCGCTTTTGGTCAAGTCTAATATCAAAATATATCCTGCTTTACACCCGCTATCGAGTGTTGCACAGCCCATGCGGTGCTGCAAGCGGTGTGAATGCTTCAACCCCTGTGTTTTTCAATGTGTCACGGAACCCTCTTGAATCCATCGCAACGCTTATGCAGAATGCTCTAACATTGGCAGAAAAATTCAAAGGAAACACTATGTCTATACAAAATGTTGTGGTTTTAGGCGCGTCGCCCAAACCTGAGCGCTATTCTAATCAAGCCGTGCGCGATTTAGTCAGTCATGGGCACAAGGTGTATCCTGTGCATCCCAAAAGTGAGCACATTCATCAACAAGCTTGTTATAAAAATTTGGACGCGATTGATGTGCCTGTCGATACTTTAACGATGTATGTCGGTGCGGAACGCTCGAATAAACTCAGCGAAAGCATTTTCAAATTAAAACCTAAACGTATGATTATCAATCCAGGGGCAGAAAATGAGGCACTGGAAGCCGAAGCACAAGCGCAAAACATTGAAGTGATACGCGGTTGCACTTTAGTGATGTTGCGCACGCAGCAGTTCTAGTCTTTCAGTTGGGTAAGCACAGGAGGCTGTGAAAGTATTCTGAATATAGCCATTTTTTAGTGATTTTTTGCACATAAGTCATTGATTCTTCGTTACAGAAAAGCACTAAAACTGAATACTTTCACAGCCTCGCAGCATCACCCGACAAAACTCGCCTCATTCTGGTGTTCCATAACCGCCCCCGCCTGGGGTTTCGATGATTAAGCAATCATTGCCGTGCAATTCTATCTGCGCTGTTGCCGCCAGCACTTCTATTTCGCCATTGGCACGTTCTACGCGATTGCAGCCTACCGCGCCTTCTTTTCCTCCCGCCATACCATAAGGTGGCACTGTTCGGTGTCCCGACAAAATCGCCGCCTGCATGGGTTCTAAAAAGCGAATTTTGCGCAGCACACCGTTGCCGCCGCAATAGCGACCTGCACCGCCGCTGCCTGTGCGAATATGAAAATCTTCCAAACGCACAGGAAAGCGCCATTCTAAAATTTCGGGATCAGTCAGGCGGGAATTCGTCATGTGCGTATGCACTGCATCGGCTCCGGCAAATCCATCACCTGCACCCGCACCACCGCATAGAGTTTCATAATATTGATGTTGCGCGTTGCCAAAAGTCAGATTGTTCATTGTGCCTTGTGAGGCCGCCATCACGCTTAACGCGCCGTATAAGGTATCGGTGACGTATTGTGAGGTTTCCACATTGCCTGCTACGACCGCAGCAGGAAAGTGGGGTTTGAGCAAACTGCCCGCTGGAATGCGGATGTCCAAAGGTTTTAGGCAACCTGCGTTGAGCGGAATGTCTTCATCCACCAAGGTGCGAAAAACATACAACACCGCCGCTTTGCAGACTGAGACGGGGGCGTTGAAGTTATTGTCTTGCTGGGCTGAAGTGCCCGCAAAATCAAGCATGGCACTGCGTTGAGTGCGATCAATATGCAGGCTAACTTGCACCGCCGCGCCATTGTCCATCTCGTAGCGAAATTGTCCATCATGCAGCGACATGATGGCGCGGCGTACCTGTTCTTCAGCATTATCTTGCACATGCTGCATGTAAGCCTGCACCGTGCTTAAGCTAAATTGTTTGACCATCCGCAGTAGCTCTTGAGCGCCTTTACGGTTTGCCGCCACTTGTGCGCGTAAATCAGCCAGATTTTGCTCAATATTGCGCACCGGATAGGTCGAATCGCATAACAATTCGCGGATAGCGCTGTCTCGCCATTGTTCTTGTTTCACCAGTTTAAATACATCGATCAGCACGCCTTCTTGCTCAATATGGCGGCTGTGCGCCGGCATGGAACCGGGCGTAATACCGCCGATGTCGGCATGATGTCCGCGTGAAGCGACATAAAACAACAGCGGTGCCGATGCGCTGGCATTTTCATACACAGGCGTGATGACGGTGACATCCGGCAAATGTGTACCGCCACAATAGGGATTATTGAGCATGAAAACATCGCCAGGATGTTTTTCGATAGGCTCATCGAGCAAGGCTTGCACACTGTCGCCCATCGAGCCTAAATGTACGGGCACATGGGGCGCGTTGGCGATGAGTTGTCCTTGCGCATCAAAGAGGGCGCAGGAAAAATCCAAGCGTTCTTTGATGTTGACAGAATATGCGGTGTTCGCCAGCGTCACGCCCATTTGATCGGCTATGGACATGAATAAGTTATTAAAAATTTCCAGCATCACGGGATCAGCTAAGGGCTTTCCACTCGGCACAATCGTGTCCATCGCCGCAGGTTCACGGGTTTGAGAGGATAAGGTCAAGATTAAATCCAGTGACTCGGTGATGCGTCCTTCCCATCCTCGCTCAATGATATTGGTGCCCGTGCTGTCCAAAATCATGGCGGGCCCGACAATATGCGCCCCTGCGGGTAAAGCATCTCGCTGATAAATGGGTGTAGAAGCGAACGTCTCGCCGCCTGACCGCATTTTTGTGGTGGCTATGGGGGCTGGAATATCGCCGGATCGGGTTTTAAACACCGTTGCTTCATCATTTAAACGCCCCAGCCCTTCTACGCTGATGGATTCCACCACCAGCGATGTTTCTTCTCGCACAAAGCCATAATGCTGTTGATGAGCCTGTGCAAAGGCCATGTGCAGGGTGTTTAAATCAGCAAAGACCAAGGGTAAAGAGGTATCAGTGCCTTGGTAGCGTAAATGAATACGTTGATGGATTTGAATCTGTGCTGCCGTCATGCCTTGCGCTTGCAAGTCGGCTTGTGCAGCGGCGTTTAACTCGGCATATAAGGCGTTTAAATGGGGTAAAAGCTGTGCTAACAAAGGCGCTTCCACGCTGCGTTCATGCAGGTTGCGTAACGCCGCTTGCCCCAGTCCATAAGCGGATAACACCCCTGCATAAGGATGAATTAACACCCTTTTAATCCCCAACTCATTCGCCACCAAACAAGCATGTTGCCCACCCGCACCGCCAAAACAGCACAGCGTGTATTGACTGACATCGTAACCATTTTGCGTGGATATTTTTTTAATCGCATTCGCCATGTTATCGACGGCAATACGTAAAAAACCTTCGGCGACTTCTGTCGGGGGCGTGTGCGCTTGACCCGTCGCCTGCGATACGGTGTCTGCGAGTTCTGCAAAACGCTTGGTGACTTGATCCACATCCAAAGGCTGATCTTGATGTTCGCCAAACACTTGAGGGAAAAACCGCGCATCCAGTTTACCCAACATCACGTTGCAATCCGTGACTGTCAGCGGCCCACCTTGTCCATAACACGCAGGCCCTGGATTCGCCCCCGCAGAATCAGGGCCGACGCGAAAACGTAAACCATCAAAATGCAATATCGATCCGCCGCCTGCCGCCACCGTGTGAATGTTCAGCATTGGCACCCGCATTCTCACGCCCGCTACTTGGGTGTCAAAACGGCGTTCTAATTCACCCGCATAATGGGATACATCCGTAGACGTGCCGCCCATGTCAAAGCCGATGAGCTTGTCAAAACCTGCGGCAGAACCCACTTGCACCATCCCCACAATGCCCCCCGCAGGGCCAGATAAAATGGAATCGCGTCCTTGAAAGCGGTGCGCGTCCACCAAGCCACCATTGGACTGCATAAACCGCAAGCGCGTATCGCCCAAAGCTTGCGTCACGCCTTGCACATAGCGTTTAAGCACGGGCGTAAGATAGGCATCCACCACCGTCGTATCGCCGCGTGACACCAATTTAATCAGCGGGCTGGTCTGATGCGAAGTGGAAATTTGCGTAAACCCCACGGCACGCGCCATGTCCGCAATGCGTTGCTCATGCTGTGGATAGCGATAACCGTGCAAGCAAACAATAGCAATGCTGCGCAGCCCTTGGGCAAAGGCGGTCTGCAAACTGCGCTGCGTGTGCTCGATATTTAATGGCGTTAAAACTTGACCCTTTGCATCCACACGCTCTTCGATTTCAATCACTTGTTGATACAACGGGCTGGGCAGTTCAATGCGGCGGGCAAATATGTCAGGCCGATTTTGATAAGCAATGCGCAGCGCATCAGCAAAACCTTGAGTAATGGCTAACAGCACAGGCTCGCCTGTGCGCTCCAATAAAGCATTGGTGCCCAGCGTCGTACCCATGCGCACTTCGTCTAATAACGCGGGGGGAATCGCTTGATCGCCCGCCAATCCCAAAACATCACGAATGCCTTGCAAAGCCGCATTCTCATAATGTGCAGGATTTTCTGATAACAGCTTGTGAGTGATGAGTTGTCCATCAGGACGGCGAGCCACCACGTCGGTAAAAGTACCGCCGCGATCCACCCAAAATTGCCAGCTTGCTTGCATAAGATGAAGTTATGACGCAGCGGGAATAGTCAGTTCATCCGCTTGGCATCCGACAGGCGGGCCTACATTGCCTTTCTCATCTTCAAACCGCACCAGGAAAATTTCCGTGGCAGGGTCTTCTTCCAAATGTCCAATATTGACCAAGACCCCGCGCGTGCCCGGTTCAGCCAGCACCGCATCTGCGGGTATCTCAGGAATACCGCCATCGTTTTCAATTTTCACAGCGGCATACACCATGTCGCCCGGTTGTAACATCTGTATTTGCGTGTCTGAATGTTCCATTTCATGAGCCTTTATTATCAACGTAAGAAGTTTCACCATTATACTTTGATGGCTTATTAGACCAAATTTTATGTAGCATCAAAGATGCGTCGAGCCACATAGGATTATATAAAGTGGAGCATAGGACTGTATTTCAAGCGCAAATAAAGAAGTCTTTGCGTCACATCAATAAATTATTTGAAGTCAGTGGTTTTTTTTGGTTTTTTTCTATGTTATATTTCCGCGCTTCTTGCCATAGGCGCGTAGCTCAGTGGTAGAGCATCACCTTGACATGGTGGTGGTCGGTGGTTCGATCCCACTCGCGCCTACCAAACATCCAGGCACTTTGAATTGAGTGCCTTTTTTATTTTGAACAGCCTGAATGTGAACATCCATGCCCGTTATCACTTTGCCTGATGGAAGTCAGAGAACCTTTGAACAATCTGTTACTGTGGCAGAAGTGGCGGCCTCCATTGGGGCTGGTCTTGCCAGTGCAACGCTGGCTGGACAAGTCAATGACACCTTAGTTGACACCAGCTTTGTGATTGAAAATGATGCCACGCTGAATATCATCACGGATAAAAATGCAGAAGGTGTGGAGATTATTCGCCATTCTTGTGCGCATTTAATGGCTCAAGCGGTTAAACAACTCTATCCTAAAGCGCAAGTGACGATTGGGCCTACAGTTGAAAACGGCTTTTATTACGATTTTGCCTACGAACACAGCTTTTCCTTAGATGATTTAGCTAAAATTGAAGCTAAAATGGAAGAACTGGCAAAACAAAAATTAACCGTTTCCCGTTCGGTCATGCCCCGCGATGAGGCCGTTGAATTTTTCAAAAACAAAGGCGAAGCTTACAAAGCTGAAATTATTGCCTCTATCCCCACCAACGAAAATATTTCTTTATATCAGCAAGGTGATTTCATTGATTTATGCCGTGGCCCACATGTGCCCAATACCAGTAAAATCAAAGCCTTCAAGCTAACTAAATTAGCTGGTGCTTATTGGCGCGGTGATTCTAATAATGAAATGCTGCAACGCATTTATGGTTTAGCCTTTGCCAATAAAAAAGAACTCAAAGCCTTTCTTAAACAACAAGAAGAAGCCGAAAAACGCGATCATCGCAAGATTGGCAAACAGCACGATTTATTTCATTTCCAAGAAGAAGCACCCGGCATGGTGTTTTGGCATCCTAAAGGCTGGACATTATTTCGCTTGGTAGAAAGCTACATGCGTCGTATTTTGGATGCCTATGACTACCAAGAAGTCAATGCACCACAATTATTAGATCGTAGTTTGTGGGAAAAATCAGGGCATTGGGATAAATTCGCTGATGATATGTTCACCACTGAATTAGATGATCGTCAGTATGCTATTAAGCCGATGAATTGCCCTGGGCATATTCAGATTTTCAAACAAGGCTTAAAAAGTCATCATCAATTACCCTTTTTAATTGCAGAATTTGGTTTAGTGCATCGCAACGAAGCTTCAGGCACCTTACATGGTTTGATGCGTGCAAGACGGTTTGTCCAGGATGATGCCCACGTATTTTGTACCGAAGATCAATTATTAGATGAAGTCATCAAGCTCATTGATTTTACTTTTCAAGTGTATAATGATTTTGGCTTTAACGAAGTCTTTATAAAACTGTCAACTCGCCCAGAAAAACGAGTGGGTAATGATGAAGTATGGGATAAAGCTGAAAAAGCCTTAGCCGTGGCCTTGGAGAATAAAAATTTAAGTTATGATCTGCAAGCGGGTGAAGGTGCTTTTTACGGACCTAAAATTGAATTTTCTTTAAAAGATTGCATTGGACGTATCTGGCAATGTGGCACTATTCAAGTTGATTTTTCTATGCCAGGACGTTTGGATGCCACTTATGTTGCCGCAGATGGCAGTAAACAGCATCCAGTTATGATTCATCGTGCTATATTAGGCTCCTTAGAACGTTTTATTGGTATTTTAATTGAGCATTATGCGGGGATTTTTCCGCTGTGGCTGTCACCCGTGCAAGCGGTTGTGATCAATATTACTGATAAACAGGCCGCGTATGCTAAAACAGTACAAACTCAACTGAAAAAACAAGGTTTTCGCGTAGACACGGACTTGAGAAATGAAAAAATAGGTCTTAAAATCCGTGAAAATACTTTGCAACGCATACCGTATTTGTTAATTGTTGGGGATCGAGAAATGGAAAACCAACAAATAGCTGTGCGTACCTTAAATGGTCAAGATTTAGGCAGTATTTCTTTAGATGATTTTATCGCACGTATGCGTGTTGAAAATCAGCCTACACCGACACCATCAACGTAAACGACGAAAGGTACATATTGATAAATTGTTTAGGAGGAAAGATCCATCGCTGCTGATAAAAAAACGCGCTTGAATGAAGCTATTACTATTCCCGAAGTCCGTCTGATTGGTGCTGATGGCGAACAAGTAGGCATTGTTTCTAATAAAGAAGCGCAGAGAATGGCTGTTGAAGCTGAACTGGATCTGGTTGAAATTGCGCCAACCGCGAAGCCGCCTGTGTGCCGTATTATGGATTACGGTAAATTCTTATTTGAAGAGAACAAGAAAAAACACGCGGCAAGGAAAAAGCAAAAACAAATTCAGGTCAAGGAAATTAAATTCCGACCTGGTACGGATGAAGGAGATTATCAGGTCAAACTACGCAACCTGATACGTTTCCTAAATGAAGGGGACAAAACCAAAGTCACTCTGCGTTTTCGTGGACGGGAAATGGCTCACCAAGAAATCGGTATGAAACTCATGAAGCGCATTGAAGCGGATTTGATTGAATACGGTACGGTTGAGCAATACCCCAAAATGGAAGGACGGCAGATGGTGATGGTTTTAAGTCCCCAAAAAAAGCAGCCTTAAACATCATTTATTAGAAGATGGTTTAAAAACGCACAGCGAATATTGATTGGCTGTGCGTTTTTGTTTAAGGCGATAACCACAACCCTATAAAGTTTTTCATCTCAACGAATGCATTGAAAAATTTTAAATGCGGAGTAGATTCTGATGCCAAAAATCAAAACTAATCGAGGTGCTGCAAAGCGTTTCAAAGCCTCGGCAGGCGGTTTTAAGCGAGGCAGTTCGCATCGCCGTCACATCCTCACCAAAAAGCCCAGTAAGCGTAAACGTCAGTTGCGTTGTCAGTCTATGGTTCATGAGGCTGATGTTAAAGTCACTAAACGTATGTTGCCTTATAGCTAAAGAGGGGATGAATTATGCCAAGAATTAAACGCGGTGTCGTTGCACATGCACGCCACAAAAAAGTCCTGAAACAAGCCAAAGGCTATCGCGGTGCCCGCAGCAAGATATTTCGTGTTGCCAAACAGGCTGTCACTAAAGCCGGACAATATGCGTATCGTGACCGTCGCCAACGTAAACGCCAATTTCGTGCATTATGGATTGCGCGTATTAATGCGGGAGCACGCGAACATGGTTTGTCTTACAGTCGTATGATTGATGGCCTGAAAAAAGCGGGTATCGAAATTGACCGTAAA
The DNA here is from genome assembly GCA_016744475.1 of Thiotrichales bacterium. Taxonomy (GTDB): domain Bacteria; phylum Pseudomonadota; class Gammaproteobacteria; order Beggiatoales; family Beggiatoaceae; genus BB31. The sequence goes on from JADGEH010000061.1 coordinate 16,015, forward strand.
ATCATGGCGGATTTAGCCGTAAATGAAAAAGCGGGTTTTGCAGCATTAGCGGAGCAGGCTAAAGCGCAGTTGGCCTAGACTTTTTTCATCGCTCGCGCTTTCAAAAACCTGACAGATGAGTAAAATCTGTCAGGTTTTTTATTATTTGCTGATGTTACATAAAAGGCTCAGTTTCACTGTACAAACAGTACTTGCGACGAAACAATGCTGACTTAGATGGGTTGCGCAGATAGGCATTGGCTACAAAAAAGCGGATATTGACTGACTTTTCCGTTCACCAGGTGACATGAACGACTATGCTCTTCATACAAACGAGACATGAGCTTTAATTTCACAGCTTCTCGCGCCTTCTCTTTTAGCCTTCAGAATTTTATCTCTATAAAAGACAAAACATGGACGCACTTTCACAATTGCTCAGTCAGGCAAACACTGACATCGCAAATACTCAAAATTTATCTCAACTACAACAGTTACGTGTTGAATTATTGGGTAAAAAAGGCAGTATCACTGCACAACTCAAACAACTTGGCAAGCTCCCACATGAAGAGCGCAAAGCGGCTGGTGAAGCAATTAACCGGGCTAAAGCCAGCTTGCAAGAGCAGCTAGATACTCAGCAAAAAGTCCTCGAAGAACACGCCTTAAAAGCTAAATTAGCGGCTGAATGGGTGGATGTGACTTTACCAGGGCGTGGCTCGCGTAGCGGTAATTTACATCCGGTCACGCAAACCCTGCAACGCATTGAAAACTTATTTAAAAGCATTGGTTTTAATATTGTTGAAGGGCCCGAAATTGAAGATGATTTTCACAACTTTGAAGCCTTAAATATTCCTCCCAGCCATCCTGCACGCGCGATGCATGATACGTTTTATTTTGATGCTCATACTTTGTTGCGCACTCATACCTCACCGGTTCAAGTCAGAGTGATGGAAAAACAACAGCCACCGTTGCGTATCATCGCTCCAGGACGGGTTTATCGCTGTGATTCTGATTTAACCCACACGCCGATGTTTCACCAAGTGGAAGGGCTACTGGTCGATGAAAATGTGTCTTTTGCTAATTTAAAGGGCATTATTAATGATTTTTTACACGCTTTTTTTGATCGTGATGATTTAGCGGTGCGCTTTCGTCCTTCTTACTTTCCCTTCACTGAGCCGTCAGCAGAAGTGGATATTCAATGTGTGATGTGTAGTGGCAAAGGGTGCAAAGTTTGCAAACAAACAGGATGGTTAGAAGTGTTAGGCTGTGGCATGGTACATCCCAATGTATTTTCTGCGGTGAATATTGATAATGAGCAATACACAGGGTATGCCTTTGGTATGGGCGTTGAGCGTTTAGCGATGTTACGCTATCAAGTCGATGATTTACGTTTATTCTTTGAAAATGATTGGCGATTTTTACAACAATTTTAGAGCCTATACGAAGATAGGGAATCGAAGCGAAAATTCGCCCTTTTGAGGCAGGTTTTTCGGTTTTTTAAGGCGAATAGCGGGCTATTTAACGAAAAAAAGTGGAAAACTTGACCAAAAGGGCGGGTTTGCAGCCGATTATCCCGTTTTCGTATAGGCTCTTAGGTATATATATTTCACCCTTCAGGCGACTTGAGATGAGTAGATGAACGAAATCCCCAACAAAACTCTGCTGATTGTCGATGATATGGCTGATAATCTGAAGCTTTTGTTTCGTTACTTGAGCAATCTAAAGTATCGGGTACGGGTCGCAAAAGACGGCTTGGATGCTTTAGAACAAGTGAGCTATTCCAAGCCAGATTTAATTTTGCTCGATATTATGATGCCTAAATTGGATGGGTTTGAAACTTGCCGTCGTTTGAAAACCGATCCCAAAACCCAAGATATTCCAGTGATATTCATGAGTGCTTTATCCGATACAGTGGATAAAGTCACAGGCTTTGAAATCGGGGGCGTTGATTACATCACCAAACCTTTTCAATATGAAGAAGTCATGGCGCGTGTGAATACTCATCTCACCCTCAGTGAATTGCGCCACAATCTGGCAGATACCAATTCTCAATTACAACAACAAAACAAAGAACTCGATGCTTATGCATACACAGTGGCTCATGATCTAAAAACCCCCGTCAATAGTTTAAATGCATCATTGGAAGCGCTAGAAAACCATTTGCAATTAAAATTAAATTGTCAGCTAGATGATAAAGCTAAGAAGTACATGGGGTTTTTAACGCAATCCACGAGTAAAATGCAAGGTATTATTGATGCGCTGTTGTTATTAGGGCAAACCCGTCACGGCAGTAAAGTGAATATGCAAGTGCTGGATATGCCTGCTTTAGTCACACAGGTGCAAAAAAGATTGGGGGATTTAATTCAAAGTACCGACACACAGATTATTGAACCTGAGCAGTGGTGGCCTGCTATGGGGTATCCACAATGGATAGAAGAAGTATGGTTGAATTATTTAAGCAATGCGATTAAATATGGCGGTCAACCTCCCATCATTCGCTTAGGTTGTGAACAACTAGACCTAGAAATGGTGAAGTTTTGGGTAGAAGATAATGGTGCAGGTATGACTGTAGAAGAACAAGCGCGTTTATTTATGCCATTTGATCGCATTAATCAAGTACGAGTCGAAGGACACGGACTCGGTTTATCTATTGCACATCGCATTGTCATGCATTGTGGGGGCAGTGTAGGTGTTGAGAGCAGGCCCGGTCATGGCAGCCGTTTTCATTTCACATTACCCGCCGTTAAAGATTGATGGAAAAAGTTCTGAATTTGCTGTTGTAAAGTATCGGTAGGTTTAGATTCAACAATTAAACCATGAATTTGTGACAGCAAATCTTCTTTATTATACGTTTGTTTACGCAGCACCGTCTCCACACATCCCTGTAAACGTTCTTGTTCTTCTGGTGTCAAATAATTAGACGTAAGCACCACTACGGGCAAGCCTTGCCATGTAGGTTGAGAACGCATACGCAATAGAAACTCATATCCATCCATGACGGGCATACTTAAATCTAATAAAATCAAATCTGGTTTATAGGCTTGTTTTAATAAATCTAAAGCCACTGCTCCATTTTCAGCCTCCAAGGTTTTCCAGCCTTGATCTTGTAATAAATCCAGCATCAATTCCCGCAAAATGGGATCATCTTCCACTACCATCACCAACCCTAAGCCCTCTGATGCATCACTGTCATCACGTTTTTTGATTTTGTAACGCTCCATGATTTTAGCTAATTGGTTTTGATTGAGGGGTTTAAGCAAATAATCGGTAGCGCCCATGGCATAACCCATTTGCTTGTCTTCTTCTATGGACATCATGATCACGGGGGTTTCACTCAATTCTCCATCGGCTTTCAATTGAGACAGAAAATCCCAAGCATCAGTATCCGGCATTTGAGCTTCTAAGATAATCGCATCCGGGCGCATTTTATGGGCTAAACGTAGACCATCAGGACTATTATCTGTGGCAGCTACGGCATAACCCAGACCGGATAAATAGTTTAATAATAGCTCACGAGAACTTTCATCATGATCAATGATGAGAATCACTCCATCGCCGGTTTTTTCTTCTTCAGGTTCGGGCAATGCAGGTTCGGGTTCTGTGTGTTCAATGAGTTCAGCTATTGCATCGGGCAAAACAACATCATCAGGTTTAGCTTCTTCAACGGGTTCATCTAACACTTGCTTAGGTAGTTTCAACACAAAGCAACTACCTTCACCAAAAGTGCTTTCTACATGGATACTGCCACCCATCATGCCAATAAATTCTTTAGTAATGGTGAGTCCCAACCCAGTGCCACCATATTTACGGGTGGTGGAAGAATCTGCTTGAGTAAAGGGTTCAAACACTTTACCTAATTGTTCAGGGGTCATGCCAATACCATTATCAATAACATGAAAGGTAAAGTAATTATTTGTGATTTTGACTTTTAAGGTAATTAAACCTTCTTCAGTAAACTTAGCGGCATTGCTAATTAAGTTCAATAAAATTTGTCGCACTTTAGTCTCATCGGCATAAACATCTTTAATGTTTTCTGGGTCTGCACCGCCCCACTCTATTTTGAGTGTATTGTGTTTCTTTTTGACCAAAGGTGTGATCGTGGCTTGAATATCTTTTACCATTTGAACAATAGAAAAATGGGTTAAAGATAAACCCATTTTGCGGGATTCAATTTTAGATAAATCTAAAATATCATTAATTAAGCCGAGTAAATGATTTCCGGCGGCATTAATTTTATCTAGATCAGAAACAAACATCTCCATGCCTTCATCACCGGCTTCTTCTGCCAGCATTTCACTGTAGCCAATGATAGCGTTCATAGGCGTGCGCAATTCGTGACTCATATTAGCGAGAAACTGGCTTTTAGCTAAATTAGCAGCTTCGGCTGAGTTCTTTTCATGGCGCAATTGCAATTGTAATAAGTACAAAGACAAATGAGTGTGCACTCGTGCGAGTAGTTCTTCTTCTTGACAGGGTTTATCCACATAATCGACCGCTCCAACAGAAAATGCCCGCAATCTATCTTGTGGTTTATCTAATGTTGAAAAGAACAACACAGGCACATCTTGTAGCACTTCTTCTTGTTTTAAATGACGACAGGTTTCATAACCATCCCAACCCGGCATATTCACATCGAGTAGAATTAATCCAGGTTCGCGTTGTAAAGCAATGTTCAAACCTTCTTGCCCATTGCGAGCCAGCATGACTTGATAACCTTGTTTGGATAAGACTTCATTAGCAAAAGCCAGGTGTACCAAGCCATCATCAATCACGAGAATTTTCGTTTGAGTGGTAGACATAAGTCGTTCCTAAAATAGAAATCTTGTTTTTAATACTTTTACATAAGGTTCTGGGTAGTGATGCTAACTCGGTGGTGCATGTAACTGTATTTCAACCGCCGTATTTTTCTTCGGGTCTTGCACACGCACACCGTTGTCCAAAATAGCTAACAAACGCCCACCATCGGGTAATTCTGCTCCTATGGAATAGCGTTCAATTTTTTTTGTTTTACCATTCAGCGCTAACATATGACGAGTGTCACCTTCGCCCACAATGCCGATCAACTTCCAAATGTATGTCGGTTTTTCAGGTTTTTTGGCGACTGCTTTAGGCGCGGATTTTTTCTGTTTGAGGGTTTGTTTATCCCAATAATGCAGCTTATTCAAGCGACTATTATGCACAATCGCTTCATTGCTAAAACGCAATTGGGGGGCTTGCCACTGATCCGGTGTGGCTTCTGTCTCAGGAAGAGGGGGCGGTTTGGACAAGACCCAATGTGCCGCCGTCCAATTGACTCCCGCCACCAAAGCCAGAAATAAAAATACCTGTAAATAGCTTTTAAACATGTTTTTTCCTATCGACAGCGGTGATACTGCCTGCTATATCCAGCCTATCATGATATTTTTGTACATAACATAGGCTTTTCAGCAGAAGGCATCACGCGATGTCCACTGTGAAGAGGCTAGAAATACTCCCCAAACGCCTCTCAACAGATTAAAACCTGGCGTATACCCTTCATCAGGCTTGTCACGGTTTAACAAAACTCTCTACAATGCGGCCTGTCTCCATTTTCAGCACATAGAAAACTCAATGAACCCTGCGATCACCTCTCCCTCCCCTTCGTCTGTCTGGAACCTCAACGATTATCCCGGTAATGCTCAGCACTTTGACGAAATGTGTGGTGCGCCGGGGCAACCTCGCGTGCATTGGCAGCATTTGTTAGATGCGGTGACGCGCATGGGCTGGCCTGAATTACACAAACGTCAACGTGAAAGCTTGCGCTTATTACGCGAAAGCGGTGTGACTTACAGCGCCGACGATGAAGCCGAGCGCCCGTGGCAGTTAGATACCATTCCTTTGCTGATGTCAAAAACGGATTGGCTGACGATTGAACTGGGCATTACTCAACGTTTGGAACTTTTAAATGTACTGCTTAAAGACATTTACGGGCGTGGAGAAGTTTTTCGTAAAAATTTGCTGCCGCCAGAATTAATTTACGCTGATCCCGGTTTTCAACGCGCTTGCACCAGCGTGCCCGTACCAGGAGGACAATCACTGCATTTTTATGCTGCTGATTTGGCTCGTGCCCCAGACGGACGGTTTTATGTCGTCGGTGATCGCACACAAGCTCCAACAGGTGCAGGCTATTGCTTAGAAAACCGCATTGTCTTGTCCCGTGTGTTGCCCAGCTTATTCCGTGATTCTCAAGTCCATCGTGTCGCTTTGTTCTTCCGCACTTTGCGCCAAACTTTGCAAAATGTAGCTTGGCATCGACATGACAATGTGCGCATTGTGGTGTTGTCACAAGGTTCTGACTCACCTAATTATTTTGAACATGCTTACTTAGCCAAATATCTGGGCTACACCTTAGTACAAGGAGCGGATTTAACCGTGCGCGATGCACGGGTGTGGTTAAAAACCTTAGATGGCTTACAACCTGTTGATGTGATTTTAAACTGCATGTCAGCCGCCTTTAGCGATCCGCTAGAGCTTGATCCCACGTCTATTTACGGTGTAGCAGGTTTGTTACAAGCAGTGCGTATGCGCCAAGTGGCATTGATTAATACCGCAAGTACGGGCGTGTTAGAAAACCGTGGATTGATGCAGTTTTTGCCAAAACTCGCGCAACATTTTCTCGGCGAAGATTTATTACTGCCGTCACCGCCCACCTGGTGGTGTGGACAAACCCAAGCCCGCGAACATGTGCTCAACAACCTGAATAAATTGCTGGTGAAAAATTTAATGCCGATGTCAGGTGAAACCGCCATTCGAGGCGATAGCCTAAATGCCGCAGAACTAGAACACTTGCGTCAACGCATTTTAAGCCGTCCAGAACAGTATGTGGGACAAGAAAAAGTCGAATGCGCACAAGCCCCTGTGTTTACGGGGAAAGGTTTAGAGCCGCGCCAGTGGGTGTTACGCACCTTTGCGCTGCGAACTGAAACCGATGTGCAAGTGATGCCCGGCGGTTTAACCCGCGTCGCTTCTGCCGCAGATCAACCAGTGATTTCAGAACAAGACGGTGGGCTGACTAAAGACACCTGGGTGCTGGCTTCTGAACCCGAAGATCGCAGCAGCCTATTGCCAATGAATGACAGCGCCGTGAATTTCATCGTCGGGCGTGGCGAATTACCCAGTCGCGTGGCAGAAAACCTATTTTGGTTAGGACGCTATGCTGAACGAGGGGAAGGCATTACGCGCTTGCTGCGAGCGCTGTTGCGGCATTTAATTGAACCGCAAGAAACGCTAGAACCCAGTGATAATATGGGTCTGCATAGCCTATTACGCGCTTTAACCACATTAACCGAAACCTACCCCGGCTTTATCGGCGACGGTAGTGAGGCACGATTGGCAGCTCCCGAAGCCGAGCTGATGTCGGTGTTTCTCGAAGCCAAGCGCCCAGGCAGCTTAGCCTTTACTTTAAATAGTTTGCTGTATGCCGCGCGTGCCGTGCGGGATCGTCTATCACCAGATATTTGGCGCGTGTTCAATGAAGTCGAAGACAATCTCGCCGAATTATCACAACGTCATGCCAAACTCTCCGGCCTGCATTCCTTTTTCACCGATGCCAGTAGCGACATTCTGTATCCCGCCTTGGATACCCTAAATGGACTCGTCACCGTGTTTGCCGCTTTTAATGGCTTAAGTCAAGAAAATGTAACGCGAGGGCAAGGCTGGCAATTTTTGATGATAGGACGGCGCTTAGAACGCGCACAACTCACCACACATTTACTCCGTTCCACCTTAAGCCACCCAGTGCCACACGAATCCTTGCTATTAGAACAACTGCTATTAATTTGTGACAGCTTGATGACCTACCGCAGCCGTTATCGCACCCAAATCAGCTTAGTGCCAACACTGGATTTACTCTTACAAGATGAAACCAATCCGCGTGCTTTGAGTTTCCAACTCGAACGTTTACAACATTACATTGGCGGGCTGCCACGGGATAACTTGTTTGCTTATAAAAGCCAAGAAGAGCGCTTACTACTAGATGCGCTGTCACGAGTACGATTAGCCGACCCGATGCAATTAAAAGACACTGACGACAGCGGGCGTTATCGCACACAACTCGACCAACTGCTAGAGCGCCTCAATCACCTCATGCCCGCGATTTCTGACGCGCTGACCAATAGTTACTTCAGCCACACCGACACCCCCCATCAGTTAGTCGCTTATGACAGTGAAAATACCGAGGTGGAAGCATGATTTATCGTGTCACTCACAGCACTTGTTACACTTATCAAGACCATGTGGGCTTGTGCCATAATCTCGCTTGCTTGCGCCCACGCAACACCTCCATACAAATGTGTAAAAACAAGCATTTAAATATTGAGCCTACGCCCAGTATCCACCAACATCGACAAGATTTTTTTGGCAATTGGGTGGATTATTTCGCCGTGCAATTACCGCATAAAAACTTGACCATCACTGCCGTCAGTGAGATTCAAATCACAGCGCCTGATCACATCTCTTTGCTCACCTTGTCGCCTGCTTGGAACGCCGTGCGCGAACAACTAGACCATGACACCAGCAATGCGGGTTTAGAAGCACGGCGCTATCGTTTGCGCTCCCCGTTTATCGAATTTCACGCCGATTTGCGCAACTACGCCCTCAAGTCCTTCACCCCACAACGTCCGGTGCTCGATGCCGTGCGAGAACTCATGCAGCGCATTTTTAGCGACTTCAAATACGATCCCAATGCCACCACGATTGTTACACCGCTGACGGAAGTTTTCGCCAAACGTGGCGGGGTATGCCAGGATTTCGCACATTTAGCGATTGCCTGCCTACGTGGCTTAGGACTAGCAGCGCGTTATGTCAGCGGCTATTTAGAAACCCTACCGCCGCCAGGACAACAAAAATTACAAGGCGTAGATGCCTCTCATGCGTGGTTTTCCGTCTATGTGCCAGAACAAGGTTGGGTTGACTTTGACCCCACCAACAACCAAATCCCAGCCCAACAACACATTACTACCGCCTGGGGACGCGATTATGGCGATGTCACGCCTCTCAAGGGCATCGTGTTTGGCGGCGGCACCCACAACCTCAGCGTGGCGGTCGATGTTGAACGCTTGGGCACCGAATAACCATGTTAAAAGCCATTCCCCAAGTACGCCAAATCCCTGGCGAAGCACGACGTAGCTGGTTTATCGACGACGATTTTGACTTAATCGTGTGGTTTGATGCCTGTGATGAGATGATCGGTTTTCAATTGATTTACGATAAATTACAACAACCCCACGCCTTAACCTGGAAACCCTCTTCAGGTTTTCAACACGATACAGTGGATGACGGAGAAAGCCGCCCTGGGCGCTACAAAGCCAGCCCTATTTTGCAAACCGATGGCGCTTTTCAAAGCACACGGGTCGCCGATCATTTCCGGCAAGCCGCCGCACAACTCGATCAGCCCTGGGTAGACACCATTTACCACCAACTACTCAGCGCTGACATTTAAATGGAATTTTTGCAGGCTTTACACGATCACGCCTTTTTACAAAATGCCTTATTGGCAGGACTCCTCGCCAGTATCGGCTGCGGCTTAATGGGCACTTACGTGGTCGTCAAACGCATCAGCTTTCTCGCTGGCGGCATCGCCCATACCGTGTTAGGCGGCATGGGCATCGCCTACTATTTCCAACAATCCACCTTTATCGGCGCATTAGTCGCCGCCTTGCTCGCAGCCCTGCTGATAGGTTGGGTGAAACTCACTTGGCAACAAAACGAAGACACCTTAATCGGTGCATTATGGGCGATAGGCATGGCCACAGGCATCGTGTTTATTTCTCAAGCCCCTGGTTACAACGTTGATTTAATGAGTTATTTATTCGGCAATATTCTGATGGTGTCGCATCAAGAACTGTATTGGATGGCGGGCTTAGATGCCCTGATCGCAGCACTGGTTATCTTATTTTACAAACAATTCCAAGCCGTCACTTTAGACGAAGAATTTGCCCGTCTACGCGGCATTCCCGTGACCTTCTTTTACCTGCTGCTGCTATGCCTGGTCGCGCTGACCGTCGTGTTACTCATACAAGTGGTCGGACTCATTTTAGTCATCGCCCTGCTGACCTTACCCGCAGCGATAGCCATGCAATACGTCGGGCGCTTGCATCAAATCATGTGGTTATCCATGGGCTTAGGCGTGATATTCACCAGCGGCGGCCTAGGCTTGGCCTATGAACCCGATTTACCCGCAGGAGCCACGATCATTCTACTGGCAGGCGTGGTTTATGTGCTGTCTACGCTGCTGCTCACACTGTGGCAAAAATATGTGCAGCACCGCCCCTTTATGACAGATCGCCCGTCACAATAACGAACTTTTCAAAAACAAAAGACAACGCTTTGCCATCCTACTTTTCTCGTTCCCAAGAGGCGAGGCTGTAAAAGAACTCCCAAAAATGCCATTTTTTCGCTTGTAAGTCATTGATTCTTCGTTGTCGAATACAGCGAAACCAAGGTTCTTTTACAAGCTCGCCTCTTGGGAATGCAGTCTTGACCGCGTTGCGGTCTGTCATTCGGCTTGCGGGTCAAGGTTTGCCACCTTGACCCGAACCTTTCAAATATCTCTTAATCTTGCCATTAAGCCAAAACATTCAGGTGCAGGTGACAAACCTGCACCCGCAGCGTGAGCGGATGGGCCATAAATGATGGACACACTGCGCTTTGCCCATCCTGCTAATTTTCAGCACTCTCAAGCCCCCTTTTTTTATGCGTTATAATCCGCCATTCAACAAACACCTCTCAATGATGGAAACCGCTTATGTCCTCTCCGCCTCTCGCCACCAATGTCGATCAAGCCTATCGCGTGTGTAACCCTGAAAAACCACTGGCTGCCGACGATGAGCGCTACGTCAACTTAGCCGAAGTGTGTGGCATGAAAAACTTTGCTGATACCATCAGCAGGAACATTGTGCTCACCCCTGCGGAAGATGGGTTTCATAAACAACTGGTGACAGGCCATCGCGGTTGTGGCAAATCCACAGAAATTCTGCGCTTACAAGCGGTTTTAGAAGCAAAAAAATTCTTCGTCATTTATGTCGATGTAGAAGACATGCTGGATTTAGGGGAAGTGGATTACTTAGATGTTTTGCTGGCGATGGCTCAAGAAATTGAAGCCCATGTGCGTCAGCGCTGCACAGGCATGGATGAGCAATTATTAAAAAACATTTATGACTGGTTTGCCGACAAAGTGCTGACGGATGAAAAAAATACCGACATGAAGATTAAACTAGAAAGTAAAGCTAAATTGGGCGGGAAAATTCCTTTTGTCGGTGAATTGTTCTCAGACTTAACCAGCGATATTCAAAGCGGTTCCAGCCAGCGTGTGACGATTCGCCAAAACTTAGAACGTCAACAAGCTGATTTTTTAAAACGCCTGAATGAACTGATTCATGAAGCACGTAAACAAGTGCAAGCGCAAGATTTATAAGATATTGTCATTTTGGTCGATGGTTTAGAGAAAATGCAATATCGCTTGCTCAATGATCAAGAATCGACTCATGCCATATTGTTTATGCACCATGCAGAGCAACTCAAAGCGCCTGATTGTCACGTTGTGTATACCGTGCCCGTATCGTTGGCATTCAACGCTAACTTAGGTTCTGCCTTTTCTGCCAGTGTGATAGTGATGCCGATGGTGAAATACATGAAGCCTGAAGGAGAAGCCTGCTTAATGAATATTATTGCTCAGCGCGTTGATATTTCTCAGGTATTTGAGAGCGAAGATTTGCTTAAGCAATTGGTGTATATCAGCGGCGGTGCGGTGCGCGACCTGATGCGTTTAGTGAGACTGGCGACCGAAGGCGGCGAAAAGATTACTGCTGTTGAAGTACAACACGCCATCAAAACCGTGGTGCGAGAATATGATCGCCTATTGCGCAACGAAGATTTAGAGGCTTTGAAATGGGTAGCCAAAGAACGGCGCGTGACTGCCGACGAAGAATATGCGCGTTTATTGAATCATCGTTTAATCATGGAATATCAAAATGATGATGATGATCGTGAGGCAGATTTACATCCGGCTTTGCGAGAAATTCCCTGGGTGAAAAAGGCTTTGAATGAAGGATATAGCTAAAATATATCATTTATAAAGTTACATAACTTTTTAGTTTATCGAATTGAAAGTATTCACCTGATAAACAATCTCTGAATATTTGAATCGCA
>JADGEH010000198.1 GCA_016744475.1 Thiotrichales bacterium
ATTATATACTTAATCTATAATGGGGTTGATTTGGCAGAGAAAATATGGACAAATAAAACAGAGGAAATTAAAAAGGAATCTAAGTCAGTAGAAATCAATAAACAAAGCAATTTAAATTTAATTGATATAAATAAAGTTGCAGATTTTTTTACAAGCACAGATGATTCTGGAACGTCTACACTTTTATTAAAAGAAAAAAAAATTAAAAGTGATCAGTCTATATTTAGGTATTCTATCAGAAAAGGTGGAAAAGAGAAGTCTGGCATAGGTGTTATATATATGAATGGAAAGATATTATTTTCAAATAATGACTTATCTATGTCACTTGCTAGTAATGAATCATTAATTTTTAATGATGAATTATCTACACCAGGGACAGTAAGTTTTCACGATAAAAATGGAATATGGCGAATTTCATTTGGAGAAATAATATATGAATCTAATAGCAAATAAAATTGTTATACTTTTCATTTTTATTGGTATTGGTATTGGTATTGTGTCTATCATGTTTTTCACTAAAAATGATGATACTGGAAATTCATCTACATCTAATAAGGATGGGACTACTAGAGTAGATATAGAAAATGTTAAAGAAGAACAGTTAGCGCCAAATACTAATGAATTTGATTCAAAAAATACATCAACCACTAATTATCTCCATAGTCAGCAGATAAATTCTCTAAAATATGCTTTAGAAGATGCAATCAAAGAGTTAGATGAAATAAAAAGCGAAATTGATAAAAACTATCAAAAGTATGCGGATGACTTGAGTGAAATCAATGCGGAAATAAAAACAGATAAAGAGTTGCCTTATAGTCAAGCAACTGAGCATTTATTACATAAAGAAAAATTGGATCAGTTTTCAATTTATATCGATAAATTGAAAACTGATTCAAGACTCCTTTCAGAAAACAACATTAAGAAAGAAGAACAAGTAATGAAGATGCAGAGTGCATTAGAGGAAGTTTCTAGCAAACTGAAAGAGGCTCGCATGGAATTAAAAAATATAAAAAAAATGAAAGATGGTGCTACAGATGAAATCAAACAGTTAAGGGCTGAAAATAACAGATTAAAAGAAAGGAATTCAGATAATAAACCCAAACCAGGGGACTATAAATTTAACATCACATCAGAATGGAAGTGACTCTACATGAAATTATCAAAATCAATAGTATTTTTATGTTTTCCATTATTTATTTCCTCTTGTGTATCATCGCCTGATCCAGCCCCTAACCCATCACCGACTGAACGAATTATAGAAAGGCATGTAATAGAAAAACCTGAACCTGCCAGGATAGAAGTAAAGCCTTACTTTAATGATAAAACAACATATTTTTATGGTGATATAGTTACCTTTACAATGAATATTGATATTATTGGTGATATAAAACCAGCTACAAAATTAGGGTATATTTTGTATTTAAGCCATGTAGACTCAAGGGAAAAATTTTACCTCAAGGAAGAATATATAAATGTAACTAAAAAAAATTATAAACACAAGATTTTCCTAAAAAACTCCCTCCAGGAATGTATGTTGCTAATATAAATTTTATGTTATTGGATGACTTGGCTAAATTACAGTTTCCTCCATACCGACTAAAAACAACAGAAATGCCCGATCCAAATCTTTCTACAATAATAAAATCAAGGAGCTATCCACACCTATCTAATATAATAGAAAAACCTGAAACTATACAACCAGTACTAGGTAATGAAAATAATGAATTATATATGGCTCGTCAGTATTTAAGAACTGGACAAAATGAGCTTGCTATCCAGAGTCTGAAAAACTTTCTGATGCAATATCCAGACAGCACACAAGCTGACGAAGCCCAATATTTATTGGGCAAAAGCCTATATGAGACCCGTAAATATAGTTCTGCATTGCGCAGTTTTGATAAATTACTAGACAATCATCCTAACAGTAGCCGCCGTTCCGATACCTTGTTAAAAATTGGTTTTATCTATGCTGATATCAATAATTATAGAAAAGCAAAGCAAGTATTGAAGTACGTCGCTAACAAATTCCCTGGCACCAATGAAGCACAACAAGCACGCATGAAACTAAAGCAATTAGGAGCCAGATAAAAGGCTATATGTCCTCGTTCCCAAGTGCCGAGGCTGTAAAAGAACTCCCAAAACGGGTGATTTTTCACCCGTAAGCTATTGATTTTACGTTGTCGAAAATCCCAAAAATGAGGTTCTTTTACAGGCTCGGCGCTTGGGAACTAGATAACAAGCGCCACTTATCCCGCGCTTTCAGTCACTCGCAGCACTTCTTCTACACTGGTGATGCCTTGCCAAGCCTTGATCCAGCCGTCTTGACGCAAAGTGCGATAACCTTGGCTTGCCGCTATTTGACGCAGTTCCCTAGCGGGCGCACGTTGTAACACCAGGCTTTGCAGCTCAGGGCTTAAATAGGTCAGCTCATAAATCCCGACGCGTCCGTGATAACCCGTGTGTTGGCAATGCTCACAGCCCACGGCTTGTTTCCATTGCGGCGGGGTATCTTGTAATTGGGTCGGCAATAGACGTTGGGTTTCTTCTATGATTTCGGGCAATGGTTCAGCGGGTTCTGCACAATGAGTACACAGCACGCGCACCAGTCGTTGCGCCTGCACCGCACGCACTGAGGTGGCGACTAAAAAGGGTTCTACACCCATGTCAATCAAACGAGTAAAAGCACTGACAGAATCATTGGTATGCAACGTGGACAGCACCATGTGTCCGGTTAAAGCGGCTTGAATGGCAATTTCAGCAGTCTCCACATCACGGATTTCGCCAATCATGATGATGTCCGGGTCTTGGCGCAAAATCGCCCGCAACGCTTTTGAAAAGTTATAACCAATGTCGCTATGCGCTTGCACTTGTGTGACATGCGGCAGTTGATATTCCACGGGGTCTTCGACTGTGATGATTTTGCGCTTGCGGTCATTGATGGCATCCAGCGTGGCATATAAAGTCGTGGATTTTCCTGAACCTGTGGGGCCCGTGACCAAAATAATGCCGTGCGGTTCTGACACCCAATCGGTAAACAATTGATAATGATCGGGAGCAAAACCCAGTTGTGCTAAGCGGCTGGTTTCGCGCTCTTTGGGCAATAAACGCATGACCACGGATTCGCCATGCACGCCGGGCAATGTGGAGACACGAATATCTAATTCTTGCCCGCTAACGCGAATATTTAAGCGACCATCCTGGGGCAAACGGCGCTCGGCGATGTCCAATCCTGAAATCAATTTAATCCGAGAGGCAATCGCATCAAAACGCTCACGCGGCAGGCTTAGGTGTTCGCGCAGCACGCCATCAACACGGTAGCGCACATAAAATTGTTTTTCTTCCGGTTCCACATGCACATCTGAAGCGCGTTGATCAATCGCTTGCGACAACATGTTATTGACAAATTCCACCACAGGCGCACCTTCAGCCAGTTCTCGTAAATGTCCAATATCATCCAAATGACCCAAGCCCGTTTCTTGCGCACTGTTTTCTAGCATATCCAGCAGGCGATCAATATCTTGGTTACGGGCTAAAAACCACGTCACAGATTGCTGTTGAAACACCCGCTCCAACACCTCGTGCAGGCTGTCATCTAATGGATCACGGGCAACGCAATAAATAGCATCCGTGTCTTCGGCTTGCCACACCATGATTTGTTGATCCAACCACCAGTCTTTTTCTACCTGTGTAGTGCTGATCAAATCCAATAAAGGCGTGGCATCAAAGGGGGTTTGTTCTTGCTCAAATACGGGAAGCCCTAGTTGCTGACTCAGCACTTGCAACAAGCTGTCTTCAGAAATGGCACCAATACGCACCAATACGGCCCCTAAGCGCCCACCAAAACGCTGTTGAAAATCCAAGCCACGACTTAAATCTTGTTCATTGATCAATTGAGCTTCTAATAGCCAATCACCTAAACGCTTGGGCGCTTCTAATACCTGTGCTGCTTGAGACATGAGATACCTTGCTAGAATTTTGCAAAGCAAAATTCTATGCCATCAACACGTAAAAAAATAGCAGTTTACAAGCTGCTGATAATATGGTTATTTATTAAGGGAACTAAGAATAAAAAGGATTCATTAAGCATTCACTGGCGAGAATAACATCATGACGACTGCACCAGAATGTCTCAGACACCCGGTAGTGGTTTTTTCTAAAAACTATCTGCCGATTAATCAAATTCCCGTCAAACGGGCCTTGGTTTTATTAGTCAGCGGGAAAGCAGAACCGCTGGAACTCGATGATTGCGGCGAAAGCATTCCCGTGCATTCGCCCACTATGGTGTTTTTCGTACCGCCTTTGATTCGCTTAACCATCAACCACATCGACCGCGCATGGCGCATCCCTGGCGTGACGCGCCGAGAAGTGTTACGCCGTGACAAACACGCCTGCCAATACTGCGGTAGCACTCAACATTTAACCCTCGATCACGTTTTCCCACGCTCTCGTGGCGGCGGTGCGACTTGGGATAATATCGTCACTGCCTGCGAAAGCTGCAACAGCCGTAAGGGTGGTCGCACTCCAGAAGAAGCCGACATGCCGCTACGCAGTCGCCCTAAACCGCCTTCGCATCCCGTCGTCGCCTTCGCCGAACAATTCTGGCGCGAACATAAGCGGCGACAGACAGCAGCGACGGGGAAATAGTTCACCAAAATGCCTCTTTATACAGCCTATCAACAAAGCCTAAGAGCCTATACGAAGATGGGTAATCGAAGCGAAAATTCGCCATTTTGAGGCAGGATTTTCGGTTTTTTAAGGCGAATAGCGGGCGTGTGTTGATAAAAAGCGGAAAACCTGACCAAAAGGGCGGATTTGCAGCCGATGATCCCGTTTTCGTATAGGCTCTAAGATTCAAGCCCCGTTTGCAAAACTTGACCTGCAAATGCTTTTAAGCCCTACAATAGGCTTGTTGTGTAGGGGGTTTATTGACTGCAAAAATGTGGATTTGAGTCTATTTCCCTGTTTTTTTTCGTTACACGAATGACTATTCGTTCCAAAATCACATTTTTTCGCTACGACACCGAACCCGCACAACAAGTCTAATAAGACTCTTAACTATTAGACTTGTCCAGGCTTAAGACACCGACTGCAAAACAGCGGATATTGGCGGTTTTCCCCGTTCCTTTTCGTTCAATAGAATGACTATTTGCCTCAAATGAACGAAAAAAACCGCTCAATCCCGCTGCTTTTCGCTACGGCGCTTAAACCTGGACAAGTCTATTGTTCATCCAAGCAAACCCGATTAATAAATCCATATGCCAGCGATTAAACTCACTCCTGTTCGCCAAGGTGTCCTCGGTATCATTCATGC